>JADGRD010000354.1 GCA_017881285.1 Pseudomonadota bacterium
CATAACCGTGCGACGTCATACGGCTGGCGTCGAGGTTGCCCTTCTTGACCAGCCACTTGACCACGGCCGCGGCTCGCTTGTCGGACAGCTTCATGTTGTACTTCTTGCCGCCGCGGTTGTCGGTGTGGCCCTGGACCTCGACCTTGAGGATCTCGGGATGCTCGACGAGCACCATCGCGACCTGCGCGAGCAGATCGTTGCTGGCCGGGAGAATCACGGCGCTGCCGGTCTTGAACTGCACTTGGTCGAGGATAACGATCTCCTCGTCGGTGACGCGCACCGAAGTCGGGCAGCCGTTCTTCTGCGGATCCGGATCGGGCTTGCCCTTTTCCTTCGGGCAAGCATCCACGTCGTCGCGAATGCCATCGCCGTCCGTGTCGGGCGGACAGCCGTTCTGGGCCGGATCGTCGCTCCTGACACCGGCGAGATCCGGACAGGCGTCATCCTTGTCGAGGATACCGTCCCCATCGCGATCGGGTGGCGGCGGCGGACAGCCGTTCTTGGCGGGATCGGGGCTCCTGATGCCGGGTTCGTCGGGACAGGCGTCGTCCTTGTCGTAGATGCCATCCTTGTCTCGATCGGGCGGGGGAACCACCTTCCTCCTCGGGGGTGGTGGCGGCGGGGCCGGCTTGGGCGGCAGCGGCGCGTAGGCCACGCTGGCCACCACGCGCAGGGTCGGCGTGCCAATCCCACGCGTGATGCCCGGGCCGGCGCCGGCGCCCATCACCATGGGGCCGACCCGCAGCCGCGCGCCCAGGATCCCTTCCAGGCTGGTGGTATCGCGGGTGAACTTGTCGCTCCCCACCATGAGGGTGGTGCCGTAGAGCTCCGGTCCAATCTGCAGCATGCGGTCTGCCAGCAACAGGCCGACGGCCGCCCCGAAGGTCAGCTCGGACCCGAAGTCGGCCATGCCCAGGGCGGAGTTGTCGGTCTTTTTGCGCACGTCGACCCCGGCGTTGACCGCATAAGCCACGCTTTCTCCCTCGCCGGAAAGCACCAGCGCGGGCATGCCGTGAATCTCATCCGCGCTCGCGTACTTGTTCTTGTTGCCGGTCGGGAAGAACACGTAGCCCGACAAGCTCAGGGTCGCGAGCGATCGGTTTTCGCCGAGCAGGCGCACGCGCAGGCCGGCGCGCAGATCGCCCGCTGCCGCCCCCGACGGCGCGCCACTGCCGTCGTCGCGCGTGTTGACCAGGGCGAGCGGCATGTTGGCGAAAATCCACAGACGGTCCCACAGCGAGATGCCGGCGGCAACGTGCAGGAAGAGCTGGTTCTTCACCACCGTTTGGACTTGATCGTCGCCCTGGTAGAGGATGAGGGGCTTGTAGGCGTAGTCGCCGAGCAGCATCAGACGTGGCGACAGATGCCCTCCAGGATCGCCACCCTGCACGCCGAAGAACCGGTCGCCCGCCGGGGCGGGCTGGAAGCGGTCCAGAGCAAGACCACCATCCGCGTTCGCCGTGGCGCTGATGGATAGCGCCACGATCAGAGCCGAGCCTACGAGCAGTCGTTTCCGAGAGCCATTGGTCATGTTCACCTAGCCTGGCGAGAGAAGTTGGGAAGCCACGTCAAGTTCCGTGGCCGACACAGTATAGACCAACTTGGGGCGTTGGCGAGATGCGGCCACTCTCCGTGTGGCGCGATGGGACGCGCCGAATCATACAGGATCTGTGGTACAGGAACGGGGTGAGCGAAACCGAAACGCAGTGCCCGGACCGCATCCTGCGCGGCCTCATCGAGAGTGGACGGGCGCGCGTCGTGGTCGCGACGGCGACGCAGGCCGTGCGCGAGATGGCCGGCCGCCATCGCATTCTCGGTCTGCCGGCGATCGCGCTGGGGCGCGGCGCCGTGGCCGGCCTGTTGCTCGCGACCCTGACCAAGGATGAAGAGCAGGTGACGCTGCAGGTCTTGGGCGACGGCCCGCTCGGTGGCGTGACCGTGGATGCGCGCTCGTCGGGGCGAGTGCGTGGTTTCGTCAAGCGGCCGGAGACCGTGACCTGGGACTCCCAGCTCGCGAGCGCAACACGCATCCCGCTTGGCGAGGCCATCGGCAAGCATGGCGTGGTGGTCGTGACCAGGGATCTCGGAATGGCGCAGAACTACAGCGGGCAAGCCGCCCTGCAAAGCGGCGAGATCGACGAGGAAGTCGAGCGCTATCTGAACACCAGCGAGCAGATCGACAGCCTCCTCCGTTGCGACACGCTCGTCGACGGGGAGGGCAAGGTGACCGCGGCGGCGGGGCTGCTCGTGCAAACCCTGCCACAAGCCCACGGCGCGGCCGTCGTGGAGCTCGTGCGCGACACCTTGCGCGGTCCGGTGTTCTCCACCGTATTGAGAAACGCGCTGGCGGAAGGCAAGCTCGAACCCGAGGCCATCGCGAAAACGGCACTCGGCCAGTGCGCCGACGGGATGCAGGTTCTCGACCTGCGCGAGGTCGCCTTCTTCTGCCCTTGCACGCGGCAACGGGCCGAGGCCACGCTGGGAATGCTGCGCCCCGCGGACTTGCAGGAAATGATCCTGGAAACCAACGAAGCGGAGGTGACCTGCAATTTCTGCGGCGCTCGCTACCGATTCAGCGAGGTCGAGCTCGAACAACTCCGCCGCCGCCACGACAAGGACCGGCCGCAAAGCTAGCGAAGGCCGACCGACGATGGCGCGCAGGTCGGCGGCGTAGCGCCTCCGCGGTATTCGGATCGGCCGCCATGGCCTTCCTACCCCAGGCGAGAGTGTGGTAGTAAGCGAGGCGTAGAATCTGGACTCATAGGACTGCCTTGACAGCGCGGTATGAGAGAAGTCTACAACCGCCTCAGCAAAGGAACCCGTCCCCCACCGACGATTTTTTTTACGCCCGGTGTTCGCGCGCACATGAAGCAAGATCTGGTGCTAGGCATTGACGAGGCCGGCCGCGGGCCAGGCATCGGGCCGATGGTCTTGGCCGCAGTGGCGCTGGACGAGGCCGGGGTCGCGCTTCTGGCCCAAGCGGGGGTCAGGGACTCCAAGGCATTCGGGTCTGGTGCCCTTGGACGTCAAAGGCGCACGCGACTCGACATCCTCGTTCGTCAGCATGCGGCATGGGCGGCCGTGGAGATCTGCGAGGTGAGCGAAATCGACGAGTACGTGGCGCGCGGCGGGCTCAACCATCTCGAGCGCGAACGAGCGCGGCGGCTCATCTTCCGGGGCCCAGCGTGCGCGCGTATCATCGCGGACGGCCGCGCCTTGTTCTCGCCCTTGGCCGCGGAATTCCCGCGGCTCGAAGCCCGCGACCACGCCGAGTCGGCCCACCTGGCGGTGGCGGCAGCAAGCGTATGCGCCAAGGCGCTGCGCGATGAGCTCTTCGAACGGATCGCCGCCCGCTACCGGACCGAATTCGGCGTGCTCGACGGGGGCGGCTACGTCAATCCCGCGACCTGCGCCTTCGTCGGCGAGTACGTCAGACGACATGGCCAGCTGCCACCCGAGGCGCGCAGGAGCTGGCCCTGGCGCGAAATCGCCATGCCACCCGCGTCGGAGCAACCAACCGCTTTGCCTTGAGCGCGAGTGCGCTAATATACGCGACCCCATGTCCGCCACCCGCAGCGCAGAGCTCATTGTCGACGCAACCCCCGAGGTTGCGCCCGCCGACGAGCTGCACATGCGCGCGGCCCTGACCGCAGCCGAGCAGGCCAGCGCCTCGGGCGAAGTGCCGGTGGGTGCCGTCATCGTCGTGGGAGGCACCGTCGTCGCGGTGGCCCACAACCAGCGCGAGACCCAGAACGATCCCACGGCCCACGCCGAGATCGTCGCCCTGCGCATGGCCGCGGCCCAGCTCGCGAGTTGGCGCTTGGTCGACGCGGATCTGTACGTAACCATGGAGCCTTGCCCGATGTGCGCGGGCGCCATCGTCAACGCGCGCGTCCGCCGGCTGGTCTACGGCTGCGACGATCCCAAGGCCGGCGCGGTGCGCACGCTCTTCCAGTTGCTCGACGACCCGCGGCTCAACCACCGGGTCGAGGTGGTGCCCGGGGTGCTCGCCGCGGAAAGCGCGGCTCTCCTCAAGTCATTCTTCTCGCGCTTACGAGTGCGGTAAGAACCGCCTTCCGTTTGCCCCTCACGGCTCCTTGCGCGCGGACTGGCCGGGGCGGGGCGACGTGGTCATGGGCTCCTTCCGGCCGCGCTGTTCGCGGCCGCGCAGGTCGGTGATGGCGCCGGCGAGGGCCTTGGCGATGGCGAGCTGGCCCTCCTCGGAAAGGAGAAACGGGCCTTCCTCCTCGTGGTCGAGAAACCCGATCTCGACGAGCACGGCCGGCATCTCCAGTCCTTGCAGGACGTCGAGCGTGGCCCCCGCCTGCTTGATGCCGCGATCGCGGTCCCGACCCAGGGTGTCGGCGAGGCGCCATTCGATCCGCCGGGCCGCCGCCAGGCTCTGCTCGGCCGCGACCCGCAGCTTGTGACCGGCCCACGCCGCCTCGGCATCGTCCTTCGCCAAGAGCGCCACGCGTGCAACCTCCTTGTCCACGTCGGCGACTGGCAGGACGAAGATCTCGAACCCGCGCTGGCTCCCGGGAGGTTCCCCGCCGCCGGCGGCGTTGGCGTGGATGCTGAGATAGAGGCGCGCGGCAGCCTGGTTCCCACAGCGCACCCGCGCGCGGACGGGCACCAGGATGTCCGTGCCACGGCAGAGTACGACCTTGAGGTCCCTTTCCCCGACGAGGAGTCGCTGGACTTGCTTGGCGAGGGCCAGCGTCAGATGCTTTTCGTAGGTGCCCTCTTTCTTGGTGGGCGCGCCCCGGTTCGAGCCGCCATGTCCGGGATCGATGGCCACCGTGAACGTCCGGTCGTCCGCCCCCGCGAGAAGCAGGAACGGCAAGAGCCAGGTCGCGATCACCGGGGCCACGGAGGATCAGCTTAACACTGCTGCTTCAATTCTTCGATTCACCGACGGGCGACGATCCGGGCCGGGGGCTGCGTCGGGCCTGCGCATCCAGACCACCCCACGCGGTCTGGTGACCGCGCGGGGGCCCCGGTCGTCCTCAAGTACATCAGTACATTCCGGTCCGGTT
>JADGRD010000355.1 GCA_017881285.1 Pseudomonadota bacterium
ATCGCGGCCCTGCTGGGAACCGACGCGCTGTCTACCTGGGCGTGCGAGCAGGAAGCGACCGCGGCGGAGCTGACCGAACGCGAGGGCAACAGCGCTGGCTACGTTGTACGCGCGCACCAGCTCTCCAGCTGGGCCATGGAGGTATTCGGATGATTCGACAACCCTGGGACTTCGAGTACCGGCCGGTCAGTGCCGAGACGTCCGGAGAAGACGCCTGCTTCGACGACCTGATTCTCGCGAGCGAGGGGCCGGTCGACCCGGCGCGGCTCGCCCAACTGCTCGGCCAGCTTGCGCCTGACCTCCGCATCGAGCCGGTGCTGGACTGGCACCCGCTCTACTGGACCCGGGTACGCACCAGCGGTGGCCTCCAGCGCTCCCGGTGCGAAGAGCGGCTGCGAGCGGGCGGCATGGCCATACGCTACCTGGCCTCCGCCCACGCCGGCAGTCAGCGCTTGCCGCCCGCCCTGGATCTCAGCGGGTGTCTGCCCATGCGCGCCTCTCAGTGGCAAACCCGTGGGCCATCGGTCCTCGACGAGGACGATAGCGCGGGTCGCTGGTTCGTCGGGCAGGACGGGGTCGGGGTCGATCGGCGGGCCTGTGGGACTGGCGCGGGCACGCGCCTGGCGGTGATCGACAACGACGCCGGCGAAGTCGGTAGATTGGGTCTCGACAACCACGTGCTGGTGGGCCTGGACGATGTCCCGCGCGGCTCCTCGCACGCCGCCTTGCTCGTGGCCTGGGCCGTGCGCGCGATCGGTGGACCTGGGAAAAACGGCGGCGGTTTCATCGGCGTCGCGCCCGACGCCTCGCCGCGCCTCTACTCCATCCCCAAGCCGGGCGACGATGTCTTCAGTTTCCCACTGGCCATCGTGCGCGCCGTCGCCGACGGCGCCGACGTCGTGGTATGCGCCACCCACGTGGACGGTCAGTGGTCGCCCATGCTCGACGACGCCCTGGAATTGGCCTCCCACCTCGGACGCCAGGGTCGCGGGACGGCGGTAGTCCTGCCGTGCAGCCGCGAAACCTCGAGCCCGGAGGGCTCCATGCATTCGAGCCTGTCGCTGGGCGCGGGCGAACCCGCGGCCGATCCCCGGGCATTCTGCGTGGCGCCCAGCGGGCGTGACGGTGGCTGGTTCCTCTGGCGCGATCGCCAGGGGCGGCTGCACCCGTTCGCCAACCGCGGGCCGGCCCTGCGCTGGCTGGCCCCGGGGGACGACGTGGCGCTGCCCTTCTGCTCGCCGGAGATCCTCGCGCACGCCGAGTCGAGCGGCGCCTCGGCCATGGCCGCTGGGGTCCTGCTGCTGGTGCTCGGCCAGAATCCGAAGCTGACCTTGCCCGAGCTCGAGGACGCGCTCACGCGCACGGTACGCGAGGTCGATCCGCAACTACCCTCGGAGCGGCGCGCCCTGGCCGCCCCCTACGACATCCTGCCGCTGGGACGCGATCGGGACGGCCACAACGCCAAGCACGGCTATGGCAGGTTGGACGCCAGCCGGGCCTGCCTGCTGGTTTCGGACCCCATCGCGTCCGCGCTGGTGTGCTTGGGCGAGGACCAGGCGGCGCTCCGCTGGGCGGAAGTGCGCAACGAGCAACCCGGGTTCCCGTCGGGGTACGGCCGCGAGCTGGGTCACTGGGCCGCCCGCGTGTTGTTGGCCGATTCCGGTCAGCGCCACGCGGTCTGTGCGTTCTTGCGCCACCTGCGCTTGCTGGCGGCACGACCGGAACGCCTACGCGACCAGGCCCCGGGCGCCCTC
This sequence comes from Pseudomonadota bacterium, assembly GCA_017881285.1. Lineage (GTDB taxonomy): Bacteria > Myxococcota_A > Polyangia > Fen-1088 > Fen-1088 > Fen-1118. Next base: position 1,755 of record JADGRD010000355.1, read on the forward strand.
TTGCGACTGGTGATGATGGTGCTGCGCGAGCTGCCGCGCAGCCGGCAGGCCCCCGCACTCGAGGCGCCAGGACAGCAAGAGCTCCTCACCGTCACCGACCGCGCGCGCGCGGCGGCGCTTCATGCCGCGAGCACGGCTGAGATCGAAGAGCAGATGGGTTGGCTGGCGGCGGCCCTGTGGCCCGCCGCCGACGCTCGCAAGGTTGCCCGGGAACACGATTCGTTTACGCCTACTGTCGAGCTTCTTGGGGCATAATCTGCTTCGATGCCCCAATTGCGCTCACCCCGCCCAGGGCGGACCACGGCGGACGGGACCGCGCGCGGCGGGTGGCCAGTCTACCTCGTGGGTGGGCTGGGGCTCGCCCTGGCCGCCGTGGCCGTCTCGACTGCGATCGATTGGTACGGCAAGCCCTTCGCTGGGGTCCTGGTTGGCCCGGATGCGGTGGTGTCCGACGTGACGAATCCGGACTGGGACGGACCACGCCAGGGGCTGCACTACCCGGACCAAATCGTTGCGATCGAAGGGGATCGCCTCGATGCTCTTCACTACGCGGAACGCGGGCGGCACCTGTCCCAGATCGTATGGCGGGCGGCCAGCGCGGGCGCCTCGCACGTCACGGTCGATGTCCGGCAGGGCCAGGGCGACCGGCGTATTCGCCTGGCGATCGAGCGACTGGATGGCACGACCTGGTGGCTGGTGGCTGGCTCTCTCTTTTTCGCGGGAGCGCTCTTCGTGATGGCGGGCCTGGTGGCCCTATGGGCGAGCCCGCGGGCGCGCCTGGCCCGCAGCTTCACCGCCCTGGCGTCCGCGGCGGCACTCTTCTTGTTCACCCTGTTCGACTACCACACCTCCTACCATCTGGTGCCGCTCTTCCTCATCGGCTTCGCGATGCTCCCAGGAGCGATCTGCGTGCTCGCCCTCCGGCTGCCCGACGACGCGGCCTGGCTTCGCCGCTTCCCTTGGCTCGAGCGAGCCACCACCGTCGCGGGGATCGCGGTGGCTTCGTATTTCGCCGTGCCTTTCCTACTCGGCCGGCCGATGCCCCTTCTGCACCATCTCTGGCCGAGTGTACTCGGGGCCAGCTTCCTCTTCTTCGTACTGACCTTCCTGGCGCGGTACCTGCTGGGCCACGGCCACCGGCGGGACATCCTCCGCGCGCTCGCGCTGGCCATGGTCCCGCCCTTGGTCGCGTTGGGCCTCGTTCTAGCGGCCGAGCCACTGGTGGGTGCGTCCGCGCAGGTCGGCGTGCTCGCTTACCCGGCCTTGTCCCTGATTCCAATCGCCGTGGCCTTTGCTTTCGTTCGCTACGACCTGTGGGGTAGCCGCGTTCTTTTGTCCCGCATCATCACGCGTCTGGTGGTCGGCGCGCTCGCGTGCGTGTTGGCCATCGCGGCAGGGGCGGCCCTGGCCACCGAGATGGGCGTGCCCTTTCGTTCGGCGGTGATCGCCGCCTCGGTCAGCGGGGTGGTGGCAGCGGTTCTGGTCTTGCTGGCGCTGCATGCCGCCGAGGTGTACGTGTTTCCATCGCGCGCGCAGTACAAACCCACTATCGAACAGTTGAGCGCAGAGCTCATCAGTATCACCTCGCCGGACGAGGTCGCTCGCGCCATCGAGCGCACGGTCCGGCGCTGGCTGCCCTGTGAGCACATCCGGCTGCTGCTGAACGCGGGTGACCCGACCGCCGCCCCGGGCGGGACGGCCGTTCCCACCCCGACGAGCGATCCGCGCACTGAAGAGATACCGACGCACGCTGCGGAGGGCAGCTCCGATCTGGCGCTGCCGGTGGTGTTCGGCGCGGAACGCCTGGGCGTGCTCGAGCTGGGCGCCAAACCGGGCGGCGCCCTCTTCACCAGCGAGGATCTCGATCTGCTCGGCACCGTGGTCAATCAGGGCGCGCTGGCCCTGGCCCATGCCCACGCCTACCAAGAGCTGGAGCAAAGGCGCAAGCAGCAGGTGGCGGCCTGGCGAGGCGAGCGCGAGGCACTGGTGGAAACCGTGGCCGCCGAAATCTCGCACGAGATTCGTTACCCCTTGAACTTCTTCCGCAACCTGTTTGGCCGCGCCGAAAGCCGGCCGCTGACCTCGGACGACCTGGACGTCGGCCGCGAGGAAGTGGAACGCCTGGAACGCCTGGTGGGCGGACTGCGCCGCATGACGGCCCACCGGATTCAGCGCCGGATCACGGCCATCCGCGACCTGTGCGGACACGCCGAGATGTTGCTCCGGGACGCGTCCGCTGGCCGGCCGCTCGCCTTCGCCGGCGACGCGGGGCTGGCCATCCGCTGCGACCCAGATCAGGCGACGCAAATCCTGGTCAACCTGCTGGCCAACTCCCTGCAAGCCACCGGCGAAGCGGGCCACGCGGGCGTGGCGTGGGCTTTCGACGGCAAGGAAGCGCGCATCGAGGTGTGGGACGACGGGCCGGGTTTCGTGGGCGATGCGGCCACCCTCTTCGCCCCTTGGTACACGACCAAAGAACACGGCACCGGCTTGGGTCTCGCCATCACGCACCGGCTGGTGCGGGCCCACGGCTGGTCCATCGCGGCGTCCCGCCAGGCCGAACGCACCCTGTTCACCGTAACCGTTCCCCGATCCGACGTCGTGCAGGACGAGAACCGTCCCCCACCCCCCCCCGCGAGAGAATCACCGAGGTTTCATGAAGATTTTGGTCGTTGACGATCAGCGCAGCGCCCGCCAAGTCCTGCGCAGCTTGCTGGCCGATCTCGAGGGCGTCGAGATCGGTGAAGCCGCCAGTCTGGAAGAGGCGTGCAGCCTCATCCAGACGACCGAGCCCGAGCTCCTACTGGTCGACATCCGTTTGTCCCCGCAGCCCACCGACCGGGGAGGGCTGGACCTGCTGCGCTGGTTGCAACAAAAGGGGCTGGCCATCCCGGCCGTCATGGTGACCGGTTCGACCGAGCTGCACGAGATCCGCGAGGCCATGCGCCTGGGCGCGAAAGACTACGTGCTCAAGGACGAGCTGTGCCCGGAGATGCTGCTGCCCATCGTGCAGGGCTTGCGCGAGAAGATGGCGATGGCGGGCGAGGTGCGCCGCCTGCGCGAGCAAGTCGACCGCACCTGGGGGACGCGGGCCCTGGTCGGCTCGTCGCCGCAGATGGAGCGGGTGCGCCACCTCATCGAGCGCGTGGCCGACTCGGACGCGCCGGTGCTGATTCGCGGCGAGACGGGGACCGGCAAGGAGCTGGTGGCGCGGGCCCTGCACACCCTGGGCGCGCGGCGCGACGAGCCCTTCCTGGCGGTCAACTGCTCGGCC
>JADGRD010000356.1 GCA_017881285.1 Pseudomonadota bacterium
CTTGCCCGGTTCGATGGCCAGCGCCTCCTCGTAGGCCCGCACCGCCGCGCCCTGGTCCTCAGTCTTGAGCGCGCAGAGCGCCAGTCGCTCGTAGAGTGAGACCAGGGTGGCATTTTCCGCCTCGACGCCGAGGAGGCTCTTGGCGCGTTCGTACTCCGTGCGGGCCTCGGCCCAGGATTCGCGCTCGAAGTGCAGGTCAGCCAGGTCCCGCGCCAGGGCATACGACTGCTTGTCGACCGCGGTCGCGGCGGCGAGCGCCGAGACGGCCTTGTCGAACTTCCCTAGCTGGCGCGCGCAGCGCGCCTGCCGTTGGTAGAGCTCGCACTTGGCCGGGCCGTCCTCGGTCTTGCGCAGCAGCAAGTCGAGCAAGGGCTCGGCCCCGGCCCAATCCTCGCGCTTTTCGTGGAGGGCAAGCAACTTGCCCGCCGCATTCGCCTCTTCGGGATCGGCGGCCAGCGCTCCCTCGAAGCACTCGATGGCCCGGGCCTCGTCGTCGAGATTTTCCAGGTGAATGGCGCCTGCCTCGGCGAAGATGCGGCCGAGCTCGAGCGGATTCTGCGTGTGTTCGCCGGCATCGAGCAGGAACTTGGCGGCGCGCAGGTGGTCGCCCTTGCCGCGCGCCAGGTCGGCCATGGCCAGAAGCGGCGCCGGGTTGTCGGGATAGCGTTCCAGACACTTCGCGAAGATCTCCTCGGCCGCCGCCACGTCCTCGGGAAGGAAGGCGCGCGCCACGGCCAGGGCCGCATCGATGTCCTTGAGCTTGTCAAGGAAGATGGCGGCGCGTTCGAGCTGCAGCGGGCGCGCCTCGTCCGCGGTCTTCTGCCCGGCACGGTGCTTGAGGTGATCGGCGAGGGCCTGCCATTGTTCGCTCTTGCGGTAGAGCTCTTCCACCTTGCCGAGCAACTCGGGATCGCCGGAATCCCTGGCGAGCAGCCGTTGATAGAGGTCGCCGAGTGGCTGCCACTGCTGCGTCTGCTTGTACACGCCTTCCAGCTTGCCCAGGGTTTCGGCGTCGTCGGGGTTGCGCGCCAGCCCGCGCTCGTAGAGCGAGGTGAGTTGCTGCCAGTCCCGCCTCTCCTGGTAGAGGGCCTCCAGTTTGGCGAGCGTTGGCTGGTCCTCGGGCTGCTGCGTGAGCCGCTCGGAGAGCAGCTCGACGAGCGGGGTGTTCTGTTGCGTGTGCTCGAAGAGATCTTCGAGCTTCGCCGCGATCTCGGCATTGCCAGGCTCGCGTTGGGCGGCCTTGCTCAGTAGGGCGGCGAGGGCGTCCCAGCGCTCGGCCTTGCGCAGCAGTGATTCGAGGCCGGCCATCGCTTCGGCGTGGCCGGGGTCGCGGTCGAGCAGCTTTTGGTAGCTGGCGATGGCCTCGTCGAGGCGGGCCGGATCATCGGCCAGCAGGCGCGCAATACCCAGCGTGATCGGGTCGCCCTCTGGGGCGCCAGCGGATTCCTTCTCGACCTCGTGCAGCTCTTCGAGGAACTCCTTGCCCTGGCCGGCGCTCTCGGCCACGCGCTTGGCGTCGGCGAGCAGCTCGGCGTCGTGCGGGGCCAGGCGCAGGGCCATCATCAGCACCGGGAAGGCGCGATCGGGGGCCGACAGCTCCTTGTCGAGCACCATGCCCGCCTCGTACAGATCGGCGGCCTGTTCCTCGGCGTCGGGATCGAGCTCCACTTTGTTGATGAGCGCCGCGACCACGCGCTCCCATTCCTTGTTCTCGCACAGGGCGGCCAGGCCCTGCTCCAGCATCTCGTGCGCCTCCTCGTCGTCGGGCTCGGCGGTGAGCCGCTCCAGCCAGGCCTCGACGTTGTCGGCCGGCGGCTTGTCGCCCGCGAGGTTGCAGGCTTCCGCCAGGGCCTTGAGCGCGTCCTCCAGACTGCCTTCCAGCGCGACTGGCAGGAAGCCGTACTCGGCGCTCACCCGCCGGGCATCCAGGGCCGACAGCCCCGGGGCAAGGAAGTAGTGCGGCAGGGTGGAGGGGCTGGCCCCGAGCAGGTGACCGGCGAGCATGGCGAGGTCGGGATCGCCGGGGCCGAAGCCCGCGAACACGAAAGACCATTTCTTGTGCAGGCCGACGAGAAACTCGCTCGCGCCGGTGGCGACGACCTTGGCGGCGATCTCGAAGGGAGCCAGGCAGAGCGACTCGGGCACGTCGGCGCGGCCGAAGAGCTGGACCAGGAAGCGCCCGCGTCCGGGCTCCAGCGCAGCGGCGTTGGCCGCGAACACCATGCGCTCGGACTTCTCGGTCGGGTCGCCCAGGGCCGCCGTCCACAGGCCGTCGTAGCCGGTGGTGACGATGCCTCGCCACGGCGCGCTCGCGAGGGTGCGAATGCTCTCGGGAACCTGCGCCGCGATGGGGTAAGCGTCGAGCAGCACCTCGGCGAGTGCATCCGCAGCGACGAGGTCGCGGAGCAGCGCTGCCGCGGCAGCGAGGTGCCCGCCGCGCACGAGATCGAGGAATGCCTGCTTGGAGGTCTCGTCCTCGATCCATTCAGACATGCGCTCGCACAGTCCGACCCAGTTGGGAAGACCGGCCAACGTGGCACACCCGAGGCCCGTTACCAAGACCGCCTGACGAGTCTTGAGGCGTTCAATGAGAGATTCGGGCAGAAGGTGCATGGGCACTCCCTTCGAGCAATCGGTACCAAGGTGGAATAGCAACGGACGCGACGCGAGACAACACAGCTTGGGAATCGCAAGTTGCACTCTAGCCAGACAACGTGCGGGCGCGAACAGGGAAAAGGGAGAAGACTGTACCCGATTGTTGCCTTGGCGTACATCTAGACGCCATGCGGTACGCGCTAGCCCCACGAATCTCTCGCATCCCTTGCCAGCGCCGCGGGAGATCGTACTATCCCCCGCCATGGAAAAACCCGAGCAAAGTGCAGAGATCGCCGCTCTCATCAAGGCCATCCACGAAGACCGCCAGACCGCCAAGGAGAAGGAGAAGCGGGATTCTTGGACCAAGTACGTCTCCCTGATGATCGTCGCGCTGGCCGTGGTCACTGCCTACGGCAGCCTCAAGTCCGGCTCCTACGGCAGCCGGGTCCTGCTTCATCAGGCCAGGGCGTCCGACGAGTGGGCGTTCTTCCAGGCCAAGAGCATCAAGCGCACCCTCGCCGAGATGGAAGGCCGCATCGGCACCCCGGAGGTCCAGGCCGAGGCCAAGCGGCGGGCGGAGATCTACCAGCGCGAACAGGACGAGATCCAGCGGAAGGCCAAGGCCCACGAGGCTGAGCGCGACGAGGTCGCCAAGCATGGCCCCCCGCTTGGCAGCGGCATCGCCGCCCTGCAGATCGCCATCGCTCTGGCCTCCGTCTGCCTGATCACGAAACGGAAATCCCTGTGGGCCGCCGCGGGCGCCCTCGGCGCGGGTGGCCTCGGATATCTCGTCTACGGGCTACTTCTGGTCTGAAGGTAGTGCGAGGAGGGGGACTCGAACCCCCATGGCTCTTAACCGCTAGCACCTCAAGCTAGTGCGTCTACCAAATTCCGCCATCCTCGCGGGGTGAAGGGGGCTTATAGTCGGCGCCCGTCGGCAAGTCAACGCCACCTCCCATATCGCGGGCGAGATCAGAACTTCACGCCCGTGCCGAGGAGCTGGCGCAGGCCGAAGTGCTCATCGGTCACGAAGAAGCGTACGAGATCCTTGAGCAGTCCGGGCTTTTTCACCTGTTCGAGCAGGAACTCGTGGCTGATGACCTCGGGCTTCTCCACGGCCGTCTCGTTCAGCACGACCTGGGCTGCGGCGCGCAAATCCCCGCACAGGAGGAGGCCAGCGCGGTTGCCGGTCTCCAGCACCGCCGAGCGCCAGTGCAGGCAGTCGACCTCGGCATCCGCGTGCTCGCCGAAGACCTCGGCGATGCGCTTGGCGAGCTTGTAGGGCAGGGCTTTCTTGAGCTTCGCGGCCTCTTCCGCGGCACTGTCCTCGGAGCCGGCGCGCCAGCGGTTGTGCTTGGGGTGGAAAGCCTTGAGCGCGGCCGTGAAGAGGTCGTCGAGCGCCACCGAGTCGAGGGTGGCGGCCAGAATGAATTCGGGCCGTAACAGTTCGAGGGCCCGGCCGATGTAGAAGCGCAGGTCGGCGGCCGCTGCCGTTTCCGCGAAGCTCTTGCCGATGACGATGGCGGTGGGAGCCGCCGACACCAGCCGGACGCCAGAGAATTCGGCGTCGGGCTTCAGGTAGAGTCCAGCGCGCTGGTTGGACAGAGCTTTGCCCGCCTGGCTGAAGACCTTCGCGACGTCCAGGTCGGAAATGGCGGACACCTTGTCCTTCGCGGTCACGCCGAGGCTGTCGAGGGTGACCCGGCTCAAGGCGGGAACGCCTTCCCAGAGGGCGGCGAACACCTCCGCGACGGCGCCCGTCCCGGGGTGGATCAGCTGGGCATGCCGTTCGGGCTCGCCGATGTTGGCGGCGTAGGGCTCGTCGGTGGGCCGCTCGGGCAGGGGGTGCTGCTCCAAGAGCGCGCGGTCCGCTTCGTTGGCGAAGCCCAGTACGTCGAGGAGTTGCAAGCAGCACCAGCCCCGATCGCTCTCCCCGCGCGCCAGGAAGTCGGCGGCCAGGGCGCGCAGCGATCCCTGGCATGTCGGGTCGAGCCGCACCAGGCAGCGGTGGTTCTCCAGGGCGAGGCCGGCGTGATCGGGGTGCTGGGCGTAGAGATCGGCCAGGTGCACGCGCGCCGAGAGGCGCTCGCCATCCATGGCGACGGCCTTTTGGAGAGCGGCGATACCCGCATCGAGGTCGCGACCGGCCAGGGCGTTGCCCAGTTCCTCCCACAGCGCGGCCCGAATGCTCTCAGCCTCTCGATCCGTCGGCGGAGGCAGGCCGGGCAGGAGGCGCTCGAGGGTTGCGGCGACATCGGCGGCGCGTCCCGCCTGGGCGTAGGCGCCGCACAAGCGAGCCAGCGCGTTCTCGTCGGTGGGATTGTCTTCCAGCACCTTCTCGAGCATGTTCGCGGCATCGGCGAATTCGCCGATTTCCATCTGCAGGCTCGCCACCTCGCGCCGCCGGCCGGCGCGCTCGGCCGGGTCGACAAC
>JADGRD010000021.1 GCA_017881285.1 Pseudomonadota bacterium
CCAGCGTGTGCAGACCATGAGTGATAGGGAAGGTGAGAGCCGCGAGTTGGTCGGCGCCGCGATCGCGCGATCCCGCCAGGCGCAGGCCGGGTGGGCGCTGCTGTCCTTTCGCGAACGTGGCCGCGCGTTGCGCAGGCTGGCGGCTTGGGCGAGGGACGACGCGGAGCTGGCCTGTATCATCTCCGAGGAAACGGGAAAACCGTTGTTCGAGGCCATCGGGTTCGAGATCGGCTACCTGTGCGAGGTGACGCGGTTTCTCGCCGGGCGCCAGGGCCACCGTGCGCTTCGCGAGGAGCGCCGTTCCTCGCTCATCTTTCCCCACAAGCGCGCTCGTGTAGCCTGGAAGCCGCGCGGGGTCGTCGCGGTCATCGGTCCTTCGAATTTCCCTCTGCTCAACAACTTCGGGGACGCCGTGGCGCCGCTCCTGGCCGGCAATACCGTGGTGCTCAAGCCCTCGCCGCACACGCCACGCACCTCGCGGCGCATGCAAGCACTGTGGAAGGAAGCGGGACTGCCCGAGTCGGTCTTTCAGGTGGTCGAGGGCGACGTGGAGGTGAGCCACGCCTTGGTGGATGCCTGCGACATGGTCTTCTTCACGGGCAGCGTCCCGGCGGGGCGCGAGATCGCGGCGCGCGCGGGCCGGCGCTTGATCCCGTGCGTGGCCGAGTTGGGCGGCAAATCCGCGATGATCGTGCTGGCCGATGCCGATTTGCAGGCGGCGGCCCGCGCGGCGGTGTGGGGCGCCTTCGCCGGGGCCGGACAGGTCTGCGTCCGCGTCGAGCGCGTGTTCGTCGAGGCGCCCGTGGCCGAGGAGTTTGCTGGTCTGGTCGCCGCCGAAACCAAGAGCCTGCGCCTGGGCAGCGAAGACGCCGACGTGGGGCCATTGTCGTCGCCGTCCCAGGTCGAACGCTGTCGCGTACAGGTCGCCGACGCCATCGCTCGTGGCGCGCAAGTGATCGCGGGTGGAGGCGAGCCGGCGGGCATGAATTACCCCCCCACCGTGCTCGACCGCGTAGAGGCCGCCGCCGTGGTCGCCGTCGAGGAAACCTTCGGTCCGGTCTTGCCCCTCCTGCGCGTAACCGACGCCGAGGAAGCTCTCCGCCTGGCGAATGCCTCGCCGCTCGGTCTCTCCGGCAGTGTGTGGTCGCGGGACGAAACGCGGGCGCGGGACATCGCGCGGCGGCTCCAGGCCGGCAGCCTGTGCATCAACGATGTGCTGGTGAATTACTTCTTCGTGTCCGCCCCCCTGGGTGGGACGAAATCGAGTGGCCTTGGCTTCCGGCACGGCCCCGAGGCCTTGCGGCAATTCTGCTATCCGCAAACCATCGTCGAGGACCGGCCGCTCGCGCAACCGCTCGCCGCCTGGGTGCGTCGCCAGCTCGGCTTCCCCTACCGCCGGCGCGTGCTCACCGTCTTGCGCTGGCTGCTCAAGGCGATCTACCGATGAGCGAGATGGCGTTCGTCGCCGACGCGCGCTTTGATTTCATCGTCATCGGCTCGGGCTTTGGCGGCAGTGTGTCGGCCCTGCGCCTGGCGGAGAAGGGCTACAGCGTCCTGGTTGTCGAGGAGGGCAAGCGCTGGCGGCCCGAGCAATTCCCCAAGCGCAACTGGAACCTGCGCAAGCACTTCTGGCTGCCGCGCCTGGGCTGTCACGGGATCCAGCGACTCGACTGGCTGGGCGACGTCATGGTGCTGGGTGGGGCGGGCGTGGGCGGCGGGTCGCTGGTCTACGCCAACACCCTCGTCGTGCCGCCAGCCGAGGTCTTCGCGCGGGGCTGGCCCAGCGCCGACCTGGGGACGCAACTACACCCGCACTACGAAACCGCGAGGCGCATGCTCGGCGCCACCGCGCCGCCCGCCACCTGGCCGGCCGAGGAGCACCTGCGCGATTTCGCGCGCGCGCTTGGCCGCCAGGACCATTTCTCGCAGCCCGAGGTCGGCATTCTGTTTGGCGGCGAAGGCGGCGAGACCGTCGCCGACCCGTACTTCGCTGGCCGCGGTCCCCCGCGTTCGACCTGCCAGCTCTGCGGCGGCTGCATGGTCGGGTGCCGGTACGACGCCAAGAACACCCTCGACAAGAACTACCTCTTTCTCGCGGAGAAGCTGGGCGCGCGCATCCTGCCCGAAACCCGCGCGGTGGGCATCGCGCCCGACGGGGAGGGCGGCTACCTCGTCCACACCCGGGGTTCGCTCGGCTGGTCGTCGCAACCGCACGGCAAGCTGCGGGGGCAGAACGTCGTCGTGGCGGGCGGCGCGCTGGGCACGGTCGAGCTCTTGCTCGCCTGCCGGACCGCCGGCAGCTTGCCGAACCTCTCGCCGACGGTGGGACAGTTCACGCGCACGAACAGTGAAATCATCTGCGGCGCGCGCAGCCGTAAGGCCAGCGTCGATCATTCCCAGGGCATCGCCATCGCCAGCGACCTGCTGGCCGACCCTGACACCCATGTCCAGATCGTGCGCTACCCCCGCGGCTCCGACGTGATGGGCCTGCTCGGCACCCTCGCCGTCGAGGGGGGCGGCCGCTTGCCGCGCGTCTTGCGCTGGGTTGGCCAGTGCCTGCGCCACCCCGTCGATTTCCTGCGCAACCTGTGGCCGCTGGGCTGGGCCAGGCGAACCGTGATCGTGCTGGTCATGCAATCGCTCGACAATGCCCTCACCCTCGTGCGCACCAAGCGGCGTTGGTGCGGGCGAAGCCTGCGCAGCCGGCGAGCGGCCGGCGCGCCCCCGATTCCGACGTACTTGCCCATGGCCAACCGGGCGGCCCGTCACGTTGCGCGCGGCATGGGCGGCTTCGCGCTCAATGCCATCAACGAAGTTGCCCTCGGGGTGCCCATCACCGCGCACATCCTTGGCGGCGCGCGCATGGCGGAATCGCCCGCGCAGGGCGTGATTGATGGTGCCTGTCGCGTGTTCGGTCATCCTGGGCTGTGGGTGGTCGACGGCGCCGCGATCCCCGTCAACCTGGGCGCGAATCCCAGTCTGACCATCGCGGCCGTGGCCGAGCACGCCATGGCGCAGATTCCGCCGAAGGGATCGCGGTAGTGGGGTGAGGTGCGGGCTGTCGGTGCTCGCTCCCACAACGCGCCGTGAGCGTGGGCACCTGATTTCGCGCTCCCGCGCCAGAGCTCTTGCCGCCGGTGGTACATTAGGGAGCGCATGCGCGACGTAGGTGACCAGCGGCAGGAACGCCACGCCTCCCACGACCCGAGGGCAGGGACCTGGGACTTCGATTTCACCCCGCTCTGCCACCCTTTGTGGTGGGCGGCGCTCGGCCTCCTGCTCGTCAACGACAACCTGCTCAAGGGCGCGGGCATCGTGCCGGGATGGTGAGCGGCAAGCTCACACGACCGGCGCCGCTCGGCGCGCGCGAGTTGCTGACGCGGATTCTCGATCAGCCGAATCTGGTCGCGGCGATCGAGGCACTGCCGGCGCCAGCGCTGGGCAAGCTCATCAACCACGTGGGACTGGAGGATGCGGGCGAGATCGTCGCGCTGGCCACCACCGACCAGATCCGGCGCATCTTCGACGACGATCTATGGCGCAGCGAACGGCCGGGCAAGGACGAGGCATTCGATGCGGACCGCTTTGCCCTGTGGCTCCAAATCATGCTGGAGGCGGGCGAGGAGTTCGCCGCGAACCGGCTAGCCGACCTGCCCGAGGATCTGGTCACGCTCGCCCTGGGCAAGCAGGTGCTGGTCATCAACATCGAGGAGATGGCCGTCGCGATGTCGAACCGCCAGTCGGACGACGACGCCATGCTGGAAAAGGCGCTGGAGAGCTGTCTCGGCGAGGAGATTGGCGAATACCGGCTCATCTCGCGCCGGCACGAGGGCTGGGATGCGATTCTCTCGGTGCTGCTTGCCCTCGACCGCGACCACCACGACTACCTGGCGCGCGTGCTCGACCGCTGTTGCTACGCGGCCGCGGAGTACATCGAGGAAAACGGCGGGCTCTACGACGTGCTCACTTCCGAGGAGATGCTCGAAACGGACGTCGCGGCCGAGCGCGAAGACCGGCGGGCCGAGGAAGGTTACATTTCCCCGTCGAGCGCGGCGAGCTTCCTGGCCCTGGCGCGGATCACCGGGCTGGCCGAAATCATCCGGTCGACGGAGCGCGATCCGGTCACCAAGGCATATTTTCGCGGCCTGCGTACGCAGTCGAGCGCGCCAAACATGCGCGGGAAGGCGAAAGACGGAGCGCCTGCCGTGGATCCGGCGGGCGCCCGCGAGGCGGCCAGGCTGGTCGAGTTGCTGCGCGACGCTGAGGTGCTGCCCAAGGCGCAGGCGATGGCCCTGCTGGCATCGCCCCAGGAAGGGGACAAGGGCGAAGCCGAGGGAATGCTTGGCCAGGCGATGCGGCGGTTAGCCGCGCGCCCGGCGGGCGACCACGCCCGGCGGATGGAAGAGCTCGCCTTCCTCGCCAATGTTCTTGCCGCCGGTTGCAGTATCGAGGGGCGTGCCATGCGGCCGGCCGAAGCCGCGCGCGCCGCCGTGGCGGTCTGCGACCTCGGGCTCGAGCATCTCGTCGAACGCGAGGCCAAGACCGTGGACGGCGCGCTGGCCGAGGGCGCCGACAAGCTCTTTCGCGTCGGCTGGCGGCTCCTCGCGAAGGAGGTGGCCGGCCCGGCCGCGCGCAAGCTCGAAGCGATCCTCGTGCAGGCCCGCGGCAAGGATCGTGCGGTCGACCCGGCCCTAGCGCGCGCCATCGCTGTCCTGCATTGCGCGCTCGCCGCGGGCAAGCCTTGGACCGCCAGGAACACGCTGGGGGGGCTGCGGGAGATCGGCGAGCCGGCCGCGGTGACCGCGCTTCTGTCCCTCATCGACGAGTACCCCCACCTGGGCGGGGTCTTGGCCGGGACCGCCAGCGCCAGGGATCCCGGCGCGAGCGGGGAGCTCGAATTCATTTCGACCGGCAAGCGCCTCCAGTCGGTGGAAGAGTTCCTTCGACGGGCGTAGCAAGCCAGCCGTGCTATCCTGGAAATCCTACGCGATGGATGACTTGGACGAGAACACAGACGAGACCCTCGCGCGCTTCCGCTTTGATCCGCTCGTCCTCGCCAGGCTGCGCACATCGCTTGCCGATTCGGCCGGCGCGTCTTTCGCGGGCCGGCTGGATGGCGAGGTCGGCTTGCCCCTGGCCGGAGACCTGACGGATCTCCCCTCGCTGGATTCCGCCGAAGGCCGGGAACTGGCCGCGCTTGGCCGCGAGGCGCTGGCCTCTGGCGAGGTCGGCGTGGTCGTGCTGGCGGGCGGCATGGCCACCCGCTTCGGCGGCGTGGTCAAGGCCGTCGTCGAGGTGGTGCCGGGGCAGTCCTTCTTGCGGCTCAAGCTGGCCGATATCGAGCACGCGGCCGCCGCGGCTGGGAGCCGCGTGCCGGTCCTACTCCTGGCCAGTCACGCCACCAGCGATGTCCTCCGCCGCGCCGTCGCCGACTCGGTCTTCCCCCGGGCGCCGGTCGAGATTCTGGAGCAGTCGGTGACCTTGCGTCTCACGCCGGGCGGCGAGCTGTTTCGCGAGGATGGTGGGCGGCCCTCGCCCTGCGCGACCGGGCACGGCGATCTTCTGCCGACCTTGCGCGCCTCGGGCGCGCTCGCACGATTTCGGCGGGCGGGTGGCCGCATGCTCCTGGTCTCCAATGTCGACAACCTCGCCGCGACCCTCGACCCCCGCGTGCTCGGCGCGCACTGCCGCGGCCACCAGGCCGTGACCGTGGAAATCGTGCCCAAGTTGCCCGGCGATCGCGGCGGCATCCCCGCCCGGGTCGGCGGCCACCTGCAAATCGTCGAGGAATTCCGCCTGCCTGCCGGCTTCGACAGCGCGCGCGTACCGTTCTTCAACACCAACACCTTCGTGTTCGACGCCGAGGCCCTCGATCGGGACTTCGACCTCGACTGGTTCCTGGTTCGCCGCAAGGTCGATGGCGCGGAAGTCGTGCAATCCGAACGCCTGCTCGGGCAGGTGACCGCCCTGCTGCCGACGCAGTTTCTCGTCGTGCCCCGCCAAGGGCGCGAGGGCCGCTTCTTGCCCGTCAAAGACCGCGAGGAGCTCCAGATGCGCATGCCGGAGATTCTGGATCTGCTACGCGCGCTCGGGATCTCGGTCGGGGCGTCGGCGTAACCCCTCTTCTGCTACGGTAGTCGCGTGGAACGTGTGCTGGGGGCGGGCGGCATGGGGGTCGTGGTGCGGGTTACGCGGCTCGCAGGGGAGGGACCAGAGTGCCCATGATCCCCAGGGGGCTCTCCCCAGCCCGTGAGCTCAGGGCAGAGCTGCGAAGGGATTTTCGATGGTGACCCCCTCGACGGCGCGCCCATGCTGGAGATCCTCGGAGAGCAAGCGCGCGCAGCCCGCTGCCTTGGCGCAGCGGAGCACGAGGCAATCACAGAAGCTGAACCCATACAGGCGATGCAGCTTGATGGCTTCCACGATGTGCTCCACATCCACCACGATGACCGCCATGGTGGACAGGATCTCGATCTTCTTCTGCACGGTTTCGGCCGGCAGACCATCTTCTTGGTAATTACAGCGCGATCCCGAGACTGTGGATGACAAGAGAGTGTGCTCTTAGAAGTACCCTCGGATGGGGATCTCCCAACGCAGCCGCCGTTGGCCGAGTTGCGCTCGCTAGTGCGCCCCGGTCCGCCCCGCCGCCTCGACCTGGGCCGCGGCCCAGGCTCGGCGATCCTGCATCGGCTTGAGCTCGGCCGCGCTCTCGGACTTCGACTTGGCCAGTTCCGCGTCGGCCGCCGCCAACTCCCGCTGGGCGGCCTCGCGGTCGACGTCCTTGCCGTGCTCGCCGCGGTCGACCAGCACGTCGACCTTGTCGCCGTCGGTGACGCGCGCGACCTGCAAGATGCCATCGCCGACGGCCAGGTACTTGGTGCCTTCCTTGGTGCGGTAGCTGAGCACGCCGGGCTTGAGCACCGACATGAAGGGGATGTGGCCGGGCAGCACGCCGAACTCGCCGAGCAAGCCGGGCGCTACGAGCTCCTCGGCCTCGATCTGGACCAGGTAACCGCGCGGGGTGGTGACCGTCAGGTGCATGGAAGATTCGCTACTCCTCTTTGGCCATCTTCTCGGCGCGGGCGCGCACGGAGTCGATGCCGCCCATCATGAAGAAGGCCTGCTCGGGGATATCGTCGCACTTGCCGTCGATGATCTCCTTGAAGCCGCGCACGCTGTCCTTGATCTCGACGTACTCGCCTTGTTGGCCGGTGAAGGTCTCGGCCACGTGGAAGGGCTGCGACAGGAAACGCTGGATTTTGCGCGCACGCGACACGGTCAGCTTGTCGTCCTCGGACAGCTCGTCCATGCCGAGGATGGCGATGATGTCGACCAGCTCCTTGTTGCGCTGGAGGATCTTCTGCACCTGGCGCGCGACCGCGTAGTGCTCCATGCCGACCACGTCGGGCGAGAGAATCGTCGAGGTCGAATCCAGCGGATCGACGGCGGGGTAGATGCCGATGGCCGCGATGTCGCGCGAAAGCACCGTGGTGGCGTCGAGGTGGGCGAACGCCGTGGCGGGCGCCGGGTCGGTAAGGTCGTCGGCGGGCACGTAGATGGCCTGCACCGAGGTGATGGAGCCTTTGTTGGTCGAGGTGATGCGCTCTTGTAGAATGCCCATCTCGGTCGACAGGGTGGGCTGGTAGCCGACGGCGGACGGGATGCGGCCGAGGAGCGCGGAGACTTCCGAGCCGGCCTGGGTGAAACGGAAGATGTTGTCGATGAAGAGCATCACGTCCTGGCCTTCTTCGTCGCGGAAGTACTCGGCGACGGTGAGGGCGGACAGACCCACGCGAGCCCGGGCTCCCGGCGGCTCGTTCATCTGGCCGTAGATGAGCGCGGCCTTGGAGATGACCGGCTCGCCGGTGGACAGCTTGCTGTGGGTCATCTCGTCGTAGAGGTCGCGGCCCTCGCGCGTGCGCTCGCCGACGCCGGCGAACACGGAATACCCGCCGTGCTTCTTGGCCACGTTGTTGATGAGCTCGAGGATGATGACGGTCTTGCCCACGCCGGCGCCGCCGAAGAGGCCGATCTTGCCGCCGCGGCGGTAGGGGGCGAGCAGGTCGACGACCTTGATGCCGGTCTCGAACATCTCGACCTTGACCGACTGGTCGACGAACTTTGGGGCCGCGCGATGGATGGGCAGGAACTTGGTGGCGCCCACCGGTCCGCGCTCGTCCACCGGCCTGCCCACCACGTTGACGATGCGGCCGAGCACCTCCTTGCCGACCGGCATCATGATGGGTGCGCCGGTGTTGGTCACGGGCATGCCGCGCACCAAGCCGTCCGTCGAGTCCATGGCCACGCACCGCACGGTTCGCTCGCCCAGGTGTTGCGCCACCTCGACAATCAGATTGTCGGGCTGGTCGTCGATGGCGGGGTTGCTGACCGCGAGGGCGATGTTGATCTCGGGCAGGTCGGCGCCACCGAACTCGACGTCGACGACGGGGCCGATGACCTGAACGATTCTTCCTTGCTGGGTGCTGGTGACGGTGCTCATGGTTTCAAACCTCGCGGCTATCCCTTGAGAGCCTCGGCGCCTCCCACGATCTCCATCAGTTCCTTGGTGATGGAGGACTGGCGGGCGCGGTTGTACTGGAGGGTCAGACGGTCGATCATTTCCTTGGCATTCTTGGTGGCGTTTTCCATCGCGGTCATGCGCGCGCCGAATTCGGAGGCGATCGACTCGAGCAGGGCACGGTGGAGCTGGGTCTCGATGTAGAGGGTCAGGACGTAGTCCAGGATCTGGTCCTTGCCCGGCTCGTAGAGGAACTCCGAGCCGTCGCCGTCGGTGGCAGTTGTCGGGGCCGCAATGGGCAGCAGCGGCTCGATGACGGGCCGCTGGGAACCGACGGACTTGAACTGGTTGTAGACCAGCAGCACGGCGTCCACGGTACAGCTGAGGAACTCCTCGGTGACCGCGGCAGCCAGCTCTTTCGCGCGCGCGAGGGCGGTGTCGGCGGCCGCGCTTGGCAGATCGCGGGTCATGTTGAGCTTGCGCCGGCGGAAGTAGTCACGGCCCTTGCGGCCCACCACCTCGTAGCGGGCCTCGTCGATCTCGCCGGTGCGCTTCTTCTCCTCGGCGTGGCGCTGGGCCATCCGGCACAGGTTCGAGTTGAACCCGCCGCACAACCCGCGGTCCGAGGTCATCACCACCAGGGCGATGCGACGGCCGGCTCCCCGCGCATCAAGCAGGGGATGGGCTTCGGCGTCCGTGGCCCGGGCCAGCTCGGCCGTGATGTCGGCCATGGTCTGGGCGTAGGGGCGGGCGGCGACGACGGCGTCCTGGCTGCGGCGCAGCTTGGCCGCGGCCACCATCTTCATGGCGCTCGTGATCTTCTGCGTCGATTTCACCGACGCGATCCGGAGCCGGACTGCCTTGAGCGATGGCATGAAACTCCCCGACTACTTGGCCTGCGGATGGAAGCTCGTGCCGAACTCGGTGAGCACGGCGCGCATCTTCTCGGCCAGACCGTCGAAGGCCTTGCCGTCGGCGCCCTTCGTGGCCAGCTCGCGCATGACCTCGGCCTTGTTCTTGTCCACGAACGCGTACAGCTCCTTCTCGTAGCGGCCGAGCGACTCGACCGGGTAGGCGTCGACGAAGCCGTTGGTCGCCGAGAAGAGGATGAGGACCTGCTTCTCGACGGGAAGGGGCACGTACTGGCCCTGCTTGAGGAGCTCGGTGATGCGCGCCCCGCGCGCGAGCTGCTGCTGCGTGGCCTTGTCGAGGTCGGAGCCGAACTGCGCGAAGGCCGCCAGCGCCCGGTACTGGGCCAGCTCCAGGCGCAGCTTGCCAGCGACCTTCTTCATGGCCGCGATCTGGGCCGCGCCGCCGACGCGGCTGACCGAGATTCCGACGTTGAGGGCCGGACGCTGGCCGGAGTAGAAGAGGTTACCTTCGAGAAAGATTTGGCCGTCGGTGATGGAGATGACGTTGGTCGGAATGTACGCCGACACGTCGCCGGCCTGGGTCTCGATGATGGGCAACGCGGTCAGTGAGCCGGCGCCTTTGACGTCGGACAGCTTGGCCGCGCGCTCGAGCAGGCGCGAGTGCAGGTAGAACACGTCGCCGGGGAAGGCTTCGCGTCCCGGCGGGCGGCGCAGGAGCAGCGAGAGCTGGCGGTAGGCCACGGCTTGCTTCGACAGATCGTCGTAAATGATGAGGGCGTGGCGACCGCTGTCGCGATAGTACTCGCCCATGGTGACGCCGGTGTAGGGGGCCAGGTACTGGAGCGGCGCCGATTCGGCCGCCGTCGCCGAGACGACGGTGGTGTACTCCATGGCCCCGTGCTCGCGCAGCTTGTCCACCACCGAGGCCACCGTCGACAGCTTCTGGCCGATGGCCACGTAGAAGCAGTACATGTTCTGGCCCTTCTGATTGATGATGGTGTCGACCGCGATCGCGGTCTTTCCGGTCTGGCGGTCGCCGATGATCAGTTCGCGCTGGCCGCGGCCGATGGGAATGGTCGAGTCGATGGCCTTGATGCCGGTTTGTACCGGCTCGTGGACGCCCTTACGCGCGATGATGCCGGGCGCCTTGATCTCGATCTTGCGGGTTTCCTTGGCCAAGATCGGGCCCTTGCCATCGATCGGCTGGCCCAGGGCATCGACCACGCGGCCGACCAGCGCGTCGCCCACCGGCACTTGCGCGATCCTGCCCGTGCGCTTGACGATGTCGCCCTCGCGCACCGTCTCGAAATCGCCGAGGAGCACGACGCCGACGTTGTCCTCTTCCAGGTTGAGCACCAGGCCCACGACGCCCTTGCCGAAGTCGAGCAGCTCGCCGGCCATGGCGTTGTCGAGGCCGTACACACGGGCGATGCCGTCGCCGGCCTCGAGAACGGTGCCGGTCTCCGATACGGCGACTTTTTGGTCGAAGCCCTCGATCTCCTTGCGGATGATCTGACTGATTTCTTCAGCGCGAATCTGCATGCTGTTTCCTCGATGTCCGGAGCGTTGGCTAGTTCAAAAGTCGTTGTTTGAGCGTGGAGAGGCGCGACGCCACGCTGCCGTCGAGCTCCAGGCCGGCGACCTGGGCGACCACCCCGCCGATGAGCCCAGGCTCCACGGCGGTGATCATGATGACCTTCTTGCCGGTGCGGTGTTCAAGCGCCTTGCGCACCTCGGTCTCGCTGGCGATGTCGAGCGGCTTGGCCGACTTGATCAGGGCGCGCACGCGCCCGAGCTTGTCGTCGCACATCTCCTCGAAGGCGCGCGCCACCGCGGGCAGCAGGGCGATGCGCCCGCGTTCGAGCAGCAGGAGGGCCAGGCTTTGCACCTGGCGCGCCGGCGCCAGGCGCGGCATGAGGCTCTGCAGGACGGCGCGTTTCTGCGAGAGCTTGAACACCGGGTTTTCCAGGGTCTGGCGCAGCGCCGGCGAGTCCTTCCACAGGGCGGCCAGTTCGTTGATCTGCCGGCCCAAGAGCTCGAAGTTGCCCATTTCCAAGCCGATCTCGAAGATCGCCTTGGCGTAGCGGCGCGGGATCGATCCCCCCAGGGCTGCCATCAGCTCACCGCCCCGCCGGGACCGGCTGGCTCGTCGAAGCCGGCGACGAATTCGCGTGCCAGCCGCCGTTCGTCGTCGAAGCTCAGGGCCTCGCGAACCAGTTCCTCGGCCAACTTGACCGAGGCGTTGGCGACCTCGGCGCGGAGTTGCGCCTCCGCAACTTTCACCTGCTCGTCGATCTGGATGCGCATCTCCTCTTGCATCTTCTTGCCGCGTTCCTGCGCGGCCTCGATCATGCGCGCCTGCTCGCGCGCGGCGTCCTGGCGCATCGACTCGCGCAGGGTGGCGATTTCCTTTTCCAGCTCCGCCACCCGGCGCTCTTGCGCGTCGAACTTCTGCTTCGCCTCGTCGCGCAGGCGGGTGGCTTCGTTGATGTCGCCCTTGAGCTGCTCGTGGCGGGCCCGCAGCGACTGGTTCAACTTGCGGCCACCGTATTTGATGAGAAGGAATAGCAGAACGCCAAAATTGATGAGCTGCAGGATGAAGGTCTTGACGCTGAACGCAGCGGGCTCGCCGTGCTCTGCGCCGTGCCGGGTGGCGGGTTCGGCTTCGGCAAGGTGGGCGGGGACGACCGTGGGTTCGGCGCTGGCCGGCACGGGCTTTTCCTCGACGGCGGCGGCAGGTACTGCCTCCGCGGGCGGCGCGGCTGGAAGGGTATCGATGGGCGCGGCGACTTTGACGTCCGCGGGCAGCGCAGCCGCAGGCAGCGGCGTGGGCTTTTCCTCGGTGGGCAGCGCGGCCGCGGACAGTGCAGGCCCGGCGGGCGCGACGCGGGCGCGACGGCGCCGAGGCGCCCGCCTCTTGGCGGGCGCGCCCTCATCCGCGGGCTGGCCGGCGGCTCCTTCCAGGGTGGCGGACTCTGGTTCGGCGGCCTCGCGCGCCGGGGCCGGTTCGGCGGGCGCCTTCGTGCGCGCCGGCTTCGCGGCCTCCTCTTCCGCCTCCGCGGGCTCATGCGTCCGAGCTGGCTTGGCCCGTTCGTGCTTGGCCGGTTCGGTCGACGGAGCTTCTGCTTCTTGCGCCCGCGCTGGGCCGGTGAACAAGAACAGTGCCGCGATGGCAAGCGGCATCATTCCCCCCAGCCTCCAGCCTGCAGCCTCCAGCCTGCCTTCCCCCCTCATGACAGTCCCCTGCCGAGTGCCTTCTCGGCGATCTGGCGCGCCAAGAGAGCGGTCTGCTGCTGCAAGGTCGCCTTCTCGGCTGCGACCGTTGCGTCGAGCTGGGCCCGTGCCTCGGTCATCATCTTGCGCGCGGCCGCCTGCGCGTCGGCGAGGATCTGCTGCTCGCGGGCCTGCGCCTCGATCCGCAGCTTGCTGGTCTCGGCGGTTCCCGCCCGCCGCGCCTCGGCCAGCGCGCCCTCGATGCGGGAAAGCCGCGCCGCCGCTTCCGCCTCGAACCGCACGGCCTTGTCACGCGTGCCCTCGACGCGCGCGACGCGCTCGTCGCGCACGCGCAGGTAGGGCTTCCACAAGAGGAGCCAGAGCACCACGAGCAGCACCAGGAAGATGCCGAGCATCACGAAGACGGTGCCGTCCAGGTCCAGAAGTTGCGCCTCGGCGGAGCGCGGAGCCGTGCCGGTCGCGGTCACTTGAAGAACAATCGCGAGCGATTTCACGGCAGGTGGCCAGGGCTAGGTGCTGGGGGTGCTGCCGCCGCCGCTCGTGCTCGCCGAACCGCCCGTTGGTTTCTCCACTGGTTTCTCCACTGGTTTCTCGACTGGTTTCTCGACTGATTTCTTGCTGCCGGAATGCCGGGGGAGGGGGGGGGAGTCGACTGTCGTGACGCTGGATTCCATCTGGCAGTGTCCGTCGAAGAACACGCCCTTCTCGATGAACAGCGAGGGCGCGTTGATGTTGCCCTTGACGCGCCCCGGGCTGTGGATCTCGACCGAGCGCTTGGCGGTGATGTTGCCGCGCACGATCCCCTGGACGACGATCGCCCCGACCGTGACCTCGGCGTTCACTTCCGCGCCCTCGCCCACGATGAGCACATCGTCGGTGAAGATTTCCCCGGTTAACTTCCCGTCCACGCGGACGGTGCCTTCGAATGACAGCTTCCCTTCGAACTCGCTGCCCTTGCCCAGCAAAGTGGTCACCGGCTGGGCGTTGCCGAGTTCGCCGGACGTCGGAGGTTGCGTGGTCAACGTCATGGCTTATGGGGGCAGACCCTACACTTCATTCCCGCCCAAGGTCAATCAAGAGATGGGAACCCTGAGAGGGTTAGCTTTGCACTCGGCACCTGCCACCCGCCCTGCCTCACCCGCGCTTCCCCCTTTGGGGACTTCGGGACCTGCACCTTCCCCACCACCCCCGCTCGCTGCGCTCGCGCCCTCGCGCGCGGCCTCGCCATGCCCTCCCGCGATGGTCCGCAGGCCAGCAGGCCGTGAGCGAAGCTCGCCGGCTCCCCGCGCGATAGGGAAGCGGTGGATTTTGGCGGTGCGGTATTCAGTATCCCGCGGGCATTCCCCCCACGCGCGGATCCGCCGCCGCATCGAGTCCGGAGCGCGAGCGCACGATGGCGTTGGCCTTGCCGACGTCAGCGCGCATCTCGGTTCGCTGGCCCTTCTTCGCGAGGGCGCCCACCGTCGCGGCGGGCAGGCCCGGCTCGTGGTAGAGCACGTCCGGCTCCCATTGATGGTGGATGCGCGGCGCCGCGACCGCCTGCTGGGCGTCGCGGTCGAAGAGCAACACGTCGAGCACCACCTGGAGCGTGGCCGAGACGATGCGCGGCCCACCCGCCGCGCCGGCGACCATTTCGACCCCGCGCTCGCCGAGGACGATGGTGGGCGACATCGAGGACAGGGGCCGCTTGCCCCCGGCGGGCTGGTTGGCTTCGCCACCGGACAGCGCGAAGAGGTCCGGGCGGCCGGGCCAGGCCGTGAAGTCGTCGAGCGTGTCGTTGAGCACGACGCCGGTCTCGCCCGCGACGATGCCCGCGCCGAACTCGAGGTTGACGGTCGTGGTCAGGGCCACCGCGTTGCCGGCCTGGTCCACCACCGAAACATGCGCGGTGCCACCGTCGCGCGCGGGCAGCGGCGGGCGGGGCGAGGGCGTGCCGTAGGCATCGTGAGCCAGGACGCGATCCGGGAGTAAGCGCAGGGACAGCTCGCGGTGATACGCCGGGTCGAGGAGGTGCTGCATGGGCAGCGCCGCGAAAGCGGGATCGCCGAGGAAGCGGGCGCGGTCGGCGAAGCCATGCTTGAGCGCCTCGGCCAGCAGGTGCAGGTAGTCGGGCGAAAGCGGATCCGGGGCGCGCCGCCAGGCCGCGACATGGTTCGAGACGATCCCCAGCGCCTGCGCCAGGATCACGCCTCCCGCCGACGGCGGCGGCATGAGCAGGATGCGCCGGCCGAGGAACTTGGCTTCGAGCGGCGCGCGCTGCACGGGCCGGTAGCGTGCGAGATCGTCGAGGGTGAGCCGAGAGCCGGCCGCCGTCGCCGCCGCCGTGATCGCCCATGCGATGTCACCTTTGTAAAAGGCCTCGGCGCCGCCCGTCCGCAGCTTTTCCAGCGTCTTCGCCAGCCGGGGCCGGGACAGTCGATCGCCGGCGCGAATGTCGCCAGCGGCCCGGCCGCGCAGGTCGAACACCTCGGAGAGGAGGCCGGGGCCCGCGGCGGGATGGAGGAGTCGCCAGCGGCCGGAACCCGGAGCCCGCGCGGCGCGGTCTCGCGGAAATCGAGGGCCACGGCCTGGCCGGGGCCGGCCAGGTAGACGAGCGCGAAGCCGCCACCACCCAGGCCGGAGGCGAAGGGGTGAACCACG
>JADGRD010000357.1 GCA_017881285.1 Pseudomonadota bacterium
TCGCGCCATGAAAAAGGCGGTGCAGACCGCGATGAAGTTCGGCGCCAAGGGCATTCGCCTGGCCTGTTCGGGCCGCCTGGGCGGGGCCGAAATGGCGCGCTACGAGTGGTACCACGAAGGACGGGTTCCCTTGCATACGCTGCGCGCGGATATCGAGTATGGCACCACCGAGGCGCACACCACCTACGGCGCCATCGGCGTGAAGTGCTGGATCTTCAAAGGAGAGGTTCTGCCCCAGCGGGCAGGTCATCTGGCCTAGTCGATAGCGGCGACAGCGACGAGAGGAAGTCATGCTAGCACCAGATAGAGTCAAGTGGCGCAAACAGCAGAAGGGCAAGATGCGTGGGGTCTCCAAGGGTGGAACCACGGTGAACTTCGGCGAATACGGCTTGCAGGCCCTGACCTGCGGCTTCGTGACTGCGCGGCAGATCGAGGCGGCGCGCACGGCTATCTCGCGCCACGTGAAGCGCGGTGGGAAGTTGTACGTTCGCATTTTCCCGGACAAGCCGATCTCGAAGAAGCCGGCCGAGACCCGCATGGGCAAGGGCAAGGGCACCCCGGAAGAGTGGGTCGCCGTGGTCCGGCCCGGCCGCGTCCTCTACGAACTCGAAGGCGTGTCCATCGACTTGGCCAAGCAGGCGTTCCACCTCGCCGAACACAAGCTGGCGGTGCGGACGCGCGTCATCGGCCGGGAGGAGATGCTATGAAGAGCAAGGCTCAGGCGAAGGACTTGCGCGGCAACGAGACGGCGGAGCTCGAGCGCACGCTCGCCAAGCTGCGCGAGGACCTCTTCCAGCAGCGCCTCAAGCACAACACCAATCAGATCGAGAACACCATGGTGATTCGCAGCACCCGTCGCGACATCGCCCGCGTGAGCACGGTACTCGCCGAGAAGTCGCGTTCCGCGGCGGTGGCGGTTGCCAAGGAGAAATAAGCCGTGGCGAAAGAACAGCAAAACCAAGCCGCCGCCAGCGCCGATCAGGCCGGGCGAGCCAAGAGCACGAAGCGCACGCTGGTTGGCGTGGTGGTTGGCGACAAGATGGACAAGACCCGCGTGGTCGTGG
This sequence comes from Pseudomonadota bacterium, assembly GCA_017881285.1. GTDB lineage: Bacteria > Myxococcota_A > Polyangia > Fen-1088 > Fen-1088 > Fen-1118. Next base: position 1,065 of record JADGRD010000357.1, read on the forward strand.
TCGAGCGGCGCTTGTCCCACGCCAAGTACGGCAAGTACATGACCCGGCGTGCGAAGTACAAGGCGCACGACGAGAAGAACGAATATCGCGTAGGCGATCGCGTGGAGATCGTCGAGTCGCGTCCGCTGTCGCGCGAGAAGCGCTGGCGGGTCGAACGGCTTCTCGACCGGCCGCAGGAGGCCTGAGAAGGCCAGTACAAGATCGTCAAGAACAAACAAGACGGCAGGTTCACACATGGTCCAGACGACGACAACTCTCGACGTGGCCGACAATTCGGGCGCCAAGAAAATCATGTGCATTCGCGTGCTCGGTGGCACCCGGCGCAAATACGCCTCCCTGGGGGACGTGATCGTGGTGTCCGTCAAGGAAGCCATCGCAAATTCAAAGGTGAAGAAGGGCGAGGTCGCGCGCGCCGTGATCGTGCGGACGAAGAAGGAGGTTTCGCGCCAGGACGGCTCGTACATCCGCTTCGATTCCAACTCGGCGGTGCTGGTGGACAAGGACAACGAGCCCATCGGCACGCGCATCTTCGGGCCGGTGGCGCGTGAGCTGCGCGCCAAACGCTTCATGAAAATCATCTCGCTTGCGCCGGAGGTCCTCTAATGCATGTCCGCAAGGGCGACACGGTGGTCGTCGTCGCCGGGAAAGAAAAGGGCAAGCGCGGTCGCGTCCTGCGCGTCCTCACCGACAAGGAGCGGGTGGTCGTCGAGCGTGTGAACATGGTCAAGCGCCACACCAAGCCGACCCAGGCCAATCCGCGCGGCGGCATCCTGGACAAGGAGGGCTCGGTGGCGCTGTCCAATGTGGCTCTGTGGTGCGGCAAGTGCGGCAAGGGCCGCCGGGCCAAGGCGGAATTGCGGCAGGGCCAGAAGAAACGGCGCGTGTGCGTGAAATGCGGGAGCCTGTTCGAATCGGCTTAGCGGCCGGGAGCAGAAGGAATACTGAAGATGGCTGAAGAAAACGAAAAGGCCGAGAAGGCCGAAAAGGTTGCAGAGAAGCCCCAGAAGGCTGCCAAGCCTGCGCAGACGCCGGAACAGGCGGCGGAAGCTGCTGCGAAAAAAGCGGCGCGCGCGGGCGGCAAGGGCGGCAAGGGCAAGGACGCGGCCAAGGGCGGCGCCAAGACCGAGCTCGCCACCGAGAAGGTCAAGCGCGCGGAGCCCGCTCGCTTGCGCAAGGTCTACGAAAGCGAGGTTCGCGCCAAGCTGATCACGGAGCTCAAGCTCAAGAACGTGATGCAGGCCCCGCGCATGACCAAGATCACGGTCAACATGGGGCTCGGCGAGGCCATCACCAATCCCAAGATCCTGGATTCCGGGGTCGACGATTTGGCGGCCATCACCGGGCAGAAGCCGGTGGTCACCAAGTCGTCCAAGGCCATCGCCGCCTTCAAACTCAAGGGTGGGCAGAAGATCGGTGCCATGGTCACCCTCCGCCGCGACAACATGTACGAGTTCCTCGATCGGCTCATCACCTTCGCCCTGCCGCGCGTGCGCGACTTCAAGGGCGTCTCGCCCAAGGGGTTCGACGGGCGCGGCAACTTCACCATGGGCGTCCGCGAAGGCAGCATCTTCCCCGAGACGGGAGCCGACAAGCTGGAGAAGCCGAAAGGCATGAACATCACCATCACCACAACCGCGCGCACCGACGAACAAGGTCGCGCCTTGCTGCGCCACCTGGGCATGCCGTTTAGGAGCTAGCGAATCATGGCGAAGACGGTCGATATGTTTCCCAAGACCCCGAAATTCAAGGTCCGCCGGCACAGCCGCTGTAAACAGTGCGGGCGTTCGCGCGGCTATTACCGCAAGTTCGAGCTGTGCCGCATTTGTTTCCGATTGCTTTCCCTCCGCGGGGATATCCCCGGGGTCATCAAGTCGAGCTGGTAGGCACCCATGACAGATCCAATTGCTGATTTCCTCACGCGTATTCGCAACGCCATTCTGGCTCGCCGGGCCGACCTGGTCTGCCCATGTTCCACCCTCAAGGTCCGCATCGCAGCGGTGCTGCAGGACGAGGGCTACATCGCGGGCTACGAGGAGCGGTCCGGTTTCGATGGCCACGCCGAGCTCATCGTGCGCCTGCGCTGGCCGGAACCAGGATCGAATGCCATTACCGGTTTGCGCCGGCGCTCCCGTCCCGGCCAACGTGTCTACGTCGGCCACGACGGCATTGGCAAGGTTCGCTCCGGGCTCGGCATCGCGATCCTATCAACATCGCACGGCCTGATGACGGATCGGGCGGCGCGCAAAGCCGGCATCGGCGGCGAACTTCTCTGCGAGGTCTGGTAGATGTCACGCATCGGTCGCCAACCTGTCGTGCTGCCCAAGGGGGTATCGCTGGCGCAGAAGCCAGGGCAATTCAGCGTCAAGGGGCCCAAGGGCGAACTCTCCAAGCCCATGCCCACCGGCGTGACCATCAAAGTCGAAGGCGACAAGCTGGTCGTCAGTCGTGCCGATGATGCCCGCGAGAACCGCGCGAAGCACGGCCTGGTCCGCGCGCACCTTGCCAACATGGTCAAGGGCGTGACGGAAGGCTGGAAGCGCGAGCTCGAGATCAACGGCGTTGGCTACCGTGCCGAGGTGACGGGCGACTCGCTGACCTTCGCGCTCGGCTACTCGCACCCCATCGTGTTCAAGTTGCCGAAGTCAGTCACCGCGAAGGTGGAGAAGAACCGTCTGACCCTGGTGTCCCCCGACAAGGACGAACTGGGGCAGGTTTCCGCCAAGATACGAGAGCTGCGCCCACCGGAACCCTACAAGGGCAAGGGCGTGAAGTACGTCGAAGAAATCATCAAACGGAAGGTCGGCAAGACCGCTGCCACGGGCGGAACCGCCTAGTCGCTGCCACAATCCGCGAGAATCGACAAGAATCGGAAGAAGAAGAACATGGCCAGGAAGAGCAAGTTTGACTCGCGTAAACGGAGACACCATTCGTTGCGCAAGCGCATGTCGGGAACCACGCAGCGGCCGCGCTTGGTCGTCTATCGCAGCGCCCGTCACATCTACGCCCAGGTCATCGACGACGCGGGCAACAAGACCCTGGTGGCGGCCTCGGATCTTCTGCCCAAGAAGAACCCGCCGGCCGACGCCCCGAAGGGCAAGAAGCGTGATCGCGCCAAGCAAGTCGGCGCCCTGGTCGCGAAGAAATGCATCGAGAAGGGCATCGCCCAGGTCGTCTTCGACCGAGCGGGCTACCGCTACCACGGCCGCGTGTCACAGGTGGCCGCCGGCGCGCGCGAAGCAGGGTTGAAGTTCTAGGTTCGAAGTCACATTGGCACTGAGGTCTAGGAGCAAGAATGGCGATTAACTACGAAGAGGTCGGCGAGCTGGTCGACAGCGTCGTGTTCATCAACCGCGTCGCGAAGGTCGTGAAAGGTGGCCGCAGATTCTCCTTCTCGGCCTTGGTCGTGGTCGGAGATCAGCATGGCTACGTCGGAGCTGGGCTCGGCAAGGCCAACGAGGTTCCCGAGGCCATCCGCAAGGGCACCGAGCGGGCGAAGAAGAGCCTGTTCAAGATCCCCCTGGCGGGCACGACCATTCCCCACGAGGTCAAGGGCACGTTCGGAGCGGGCACCGTGGTGTTGCGTCCGGCAAGCGCGGGCACCGGCGTCATCGCCGGCGGCGCGGTTCGCCCGGTGCTCGAGGTGGCGGGCGTGCAAGACATTCTCACCAAGTGCATCGGCACCTCGAATCCGCACAACGTCATTCATGCCACCATCGACGCGCTCAAGCGGCTCTCCAGCGGCGAGGCCGTGGCCGCCCTCCGCGGCAAGCGCCTTGAGGACATTCTGGCTGCGGGGTAGATCATGGCGACCAAGCTGAAAGTCACACTCGTTCGCAGCGGTATCAATCGTCCCCTACCGCACAAGCTCACCATCGCAAAGCTGGGCCTGGGCAAGCGCGGACGCACGGTGGTTCTGCCGGACAATCCCGCGGTGCGCGGCATG
>JADGRD010000358.1 GCA_017881285.1 Pseudomonadota bacterium
GGGAAAGTTGTACTGACGGCAACTCCAACGTGCAACGGGGTGCCCGTTGACAACGCGGGAGGGTTCGGCCTTTGTGACAACAAGGCTCCAACAATCAGCGGGACCGTGATCACGGACACGTATCCAGACACAACTACCGCGATCGCCATCAAGGCCGCCATGAACGCGGCGTTCCTTAGCATTACACCTTTAGCCGGCCCCCCAGCCGTTGGCTCACTAGGAGGGGGCATCACCATAGCGGCTCCCACGACATTGGGAAACGTGACAGGGACCGCGCTCGTTCTTGGGGACAACTGGTTCACCCCGGGGGTCTATGTATCCGGCACGTCCATCTTGATAACAGACGATCTCACGCTGGATGGCCAGGGCGATCCCAACGCCGTCTTCGTCTTCCAGTCAGCCAGTACGCTCACGACGGCGGATGGCGCCCCGGGGGCCCACGCCCGGATTCTCCTGACCAACGGCACCAAGGCTTCCAACGTCTGGTGGCAGGTCGCCAGCTCAGCGACGATTGGGACGTACTCTGAATTCCAGGGCAACGTCCTGGCCGCCAAGAATATCACGATGAAGACCGGCTCCACGGCGTGCGGCAGATCGATGGCAGGGGCATGGGTCGGCGATGACGGAGCATTCGTATTCGACTCGAACGTGGTTTCGGTGCCCGGCAATGGGTGCCCATTGTAGTGGCAGACGAGCGCTCGACACGGGTCTGGTCAGCGCTCGCCTGACGCGTGGCAAGAAGACGTAGTAGTACTTGTTCCACCCCTTCAGAAAGGAATTGTTCATGATGAAAGAATTGATGATGGCGCTAGCGGTTCTCGGCCTGGCCGGCTGCACCTCGGTGCAGCTCCCGGCCGATCGGTTGGAACATTCGGAGGCAAGCATTCGGGGCGCTGAGGAAGTCGGCGCGAGCGGCGTGCCCGCCGCTCGGCTGCACCTGCAGCTAGCAAAGGATCAGATCGACACGGCGAAGAAGATGGCGGCCGCCGGCGAAGAGCGGTCGGTGCTGGTGCTGGCCCGCGCCGAATCCGACGCCGAACTGGCGATCGGGCTTGCCCGCGAAGCCTCGGTACACGCTGACGCGCTCAGGGCGGCCGAAGATCTGAAGGCAGTTCGCGACCGGGGCACTCCGTAGTTCCTATCAACCACCCTTGACGAAGGATTCCACAATGAAGACCATGAGAACGAGTCTGTTGGCGACCGCCGCCCTTGCAGGATTGATGGGCGCCTGTGCCACCACCGCCCCGCCCCAGCTAGTCGAGGCGCGTAATGCATATACCGCTTCCAACAGCGGCCTGGCGGCGAAGCTGACACCGACCGAGTTGCATGATGCCTGGTTAGTTCTGGCCAAGGCAAACAAGGAGTTCGACGAGCACGGCGACACCACTATGTGCCGCGACTACGCGTATATCGCGCAGAATAAACTGCAATTGGCTGACGTGAAGGCTCGGACCGAGCTGGATCGCCAGAAGATCGCCGAAGCGGTCAAAGCTGGCGTCGTGATGCGGGACACCCAGGTGAAGACTACCCGGGCCGCGCTGTCCTCGACCCGCGAGCAGCTCAAGGAAGAGCGTCGAGACAGCAACGCGAAAACCGCGGAGATAGAGAAGACCGCCGAGCAGCTGGAAGTCGAGAAGCAGGCGCGCATAACCGCGGAAGCCAGGTTGGCGGGCGCGATGAAGGATCTGGCCGCCATTGCCGCGATCAAAGAAGAGGCCCGAGGTTTGGTGATTACCCTCTCCGGCAGCATTTTGTTCGCCTCGAACAAGTACGCCCTGCTCGAGACCGCGAAGACCAAGCTGGATCAGGTCGCCGAGGCGCTCAAGGCGCAGGACGCGGACAAGCGCATGGTGGTCGAAGGCCACACCGACAGCCAGGGTTCGGACAGGATCAACCAACCGCTGTCGCGCAACCGGGCGGAGGCCGTGCGTGACTACCTGGTGTCCCGTGGGGTCGAGAGCGACAAGATCAGCGCCATCGGCATGGGCTCGGGTCGGCCGCTTCTCGACAACAGAAACGCCGAGAACCGGGCGAACAACCGCCGGGTCGAGATCATCATTCAGCCTTCGAATCTGAGCACGCGCTGAACGATTCACTTTGCTTAGCATAAGGGATGCAGAGGTCAGGGGAGTGCAACGCCCCTGACCTCCAACTTTCTTGCGGCGGGGGTTGGTCGATTGGTATTCGTAAAGGAGGATGGGAGGGTTCGTGTCGGGTGAAGAGACATCGACATCGGAAGGGAGTGGATCCCTTCCGCCGCGGCAGAGACGGGAGATTCACATCCCGATGACCACCATTCTCAAGGTGATCGGAAGCGGCCTCGGTCTGTGGGCGGTGTTCCTTTTGTGGCCCGAGTTCCTGATGTTCCTTCTCTCGGTTCTCATGGCGGTCACGCTACATCCAGCGGTTCGGTGGATGGAGGGAAGGCGAATCGGGCGGGGCTTGAGCGTAGTCATCATCGCAATCTTTGCGATCGGAGTCTTGGCCGTCTTCGTCGCGTTCATCCTGCCGCCGCTCACCGCGCAGGTGACACACTTGCTTGCGAACCTTCCCGAGTTTCGTGCCCGAATTTTGAGCAGGATCCCCGCGCGCTATCCGATGGTTCAGAAAGCGATCCATGAGCTATTCGAATCTTCTTCCTCGCCCAAAGTTACCAGCACGTTCGACCGATGGTTCGTCTGGGGCCGGAGCGCGGTCTCAGCCCTCGTGCTGGCGGTCGTCGTCCTCGTCCTCGCGCTCTATCTGCTCTTGCACGGCAGAAGCCTCTACGCTTGGATCCTCGCTTTCATACCGCGCACCTATCGCGAGAAGTTGGCCGTCACGATGCACGAGGTCTCCGACGTGGTCCATGCCTACGTGAGCGGCCAACTCCTTGCGGCGCTGCTCTTTGCGATCTTCACGGCCATTCTCTTGACCATTCTCGGGGTTCCGGCGGTGGCGCCCCTGGCCGTGATTGCCGGAGTCTGCGACGTCATCCCGGTTCTGGGCATTCTGCTGGCCACCGTTCCGGCCGTCGTGCTGGCATTCGCGGTCTCGCCTGGCGCGGCCGTGACAGTCCTGGTGGCGTACGTGGCCTATCACCTCTTCGAGACCTACTTCCTCTTGCCACGCATCTATGGCAACAGACTCAAGATCTCCACCTTGGCCGTGCTCCTCGCTATTCTGGTCGGGGGCAAGTTGCAGGGGATCCTCGGCGCTGTCTTGGTGCTGCCCCTGGTCGCCGCCTATCCCATCGTGGAGCGGCACTGGCTGCGTGGGTACCTGGCGGATCGCGTCCTCACGGACCACAAAGCGCTGGCCAAGGCGGCCGAGACCGGAAGCGAGGTCGCCATCGATACGGTGCTCCACGGCGAGAAGCATGCCTCCGAAAAGGCGTCCGCAAAAGGAGGGAAGAAATAGATGTCCAATCCGTCCACCGCCCCAGGCGTGTCGGTGCTCGCCCGCGAGGCGGCGCTGAACCTCGGTCACCTCTTCGGCCAGCACGTGAAGGTCGCTCAGCTAGAGCTCAAAGCGGAAATGCACGCGATGGGCCGGCGCGCCTCCATGATTGCGGTGTTCGCGGCTCTCCTCGCTCTTGGCTACGGGTTGGCGATGGCGGGGCTGGCGGTGGTGATTGGCGGCCACGACCCCGTGGGGCTCCCGCTGGTGGTCATCGGGCTCGCGCACATGGCGGGTGCCGGCGTTGGGCTGGTCTTGGTGCCACTCCGCAGGCGCGGCTCGCACCTCATGGACAGCTCCACAGCCGCCATGAACAGCAGCCTAGCCGCACTCGACAAAGCAACTGCTCCCGCCGCGCCGTCCTCCCCGGAGAAGGCACGTGCCCACTGAGAAGGAACGGGAAATGGACTCCGAGCTCCTCCGCGCAGGTGCGGAGCTTGCGCACACGCGCGAGGAGTTTGTCCTGTCGATGGGCGTACTCGAGCACGAGGTCACCCGCGCCCTCGACTGGCGCGAATGGGTACGGCGCAGGCCCGGCATGGCGCTGGCGTTCGCCTTTGGACTCGGATTCCTTCTTGGACGGAAGCACTGAAACTCTTACGAACGATGGATACGAGGCCCTAGAGCATGAGGAGACGAAACATGGAGACGACGACCTTCAAGGAAAGCATAGACGAACTGAGCGATCGGGTTCGCCCCAAGATCGAGGAGGCGAAACAGCAGATCGGTCGCGTCAACGGACGGATTACGAGCTTCATTGCGGACCACCCGGCCGCCTGCCTGCTCGGGGCACTCGCCCTCGGCTACTTCGTGGCGCGCGTCGCGCGGCACCAGCGGTGAATGCCGTCATGAAATCCAAAACGAAGGCCACAACCGTTGTCGAAGACGCGGGTCACGCATTGCGCGAGACCTTCGATTTTCAGGGCCGATTGCGGCGCAACCCGTATGGGATGGTGGCGGGGGCGGTGGGCATAGGGTTCGCTCTGGGCGGCGGACTCTTCACTCGACTCATGGCGGGAATTGTGCGGACTGGCCTGCAAATTGGCCTGATGGCAGCGCTGCCCGTCCTTGAAAAGCAGATCGCCAAGGTCATCACCGGATCCAAATTGGACACAAAGAAGGAGAACGACAAATGAAACTGCAGGACATCAAGAACATGGACAAAGACGACTATCTGGGCATCCTCGGCCTGGAGACCAGGCATTCCTTTGCCAATCAATTGCTCGGGACCCTGGGTACCTTTGGCATCGGTCTGTTAGTTGGCGCAGGAGTGGCATTGATCCTGGCGCCAAAGGCTGGAAGCGAGTTGCGCCACGACCTCCGCGCGAAGTTGCATCGGGACGGCAAAGGTGCCGACGTGAACGGTACGGAGGCGACAGACGCCGGCGAAGCGGCTGGCCGACCCGCATGATGATGGCCGGGTCGCTTCTCCGCCGGGCTACATGATCCCACCACCCGCGATCGAGACCGTTACAGCCACATCGCGTACGTCGATGCCGTAGCCGACATCGAGCTTGAGGGCCGGGATCACCAGGCCCGGTAAAATGA
>JADGRD010000359.1 GCA_017881285.1 Pseudomonadota bacterium
CCTGTCGCTGGGCGCGAAGGTCGGCCTGGCGGTCCTGGCGGTTACCCTGGTCGGCGGCGGAACGGTGGGCGTCCTCAAGGCGCGGGGTTCCCATCCGCTCGCCGTCCAGCGGGCGCGCGTTGCGCCCACTGCCGTGGCCGCGCCGGCGACCACTTCGCTGCCCGTGGCCGCCGTCGAGGTCGTTCCACAGGAGTCGTTTGCACCCGTCGACGAAAAGGCGAGGAAGGCGGAAAGACCGCGCCGGGCCACGGGGCAAAGTGGCCGAGGCGAGAAAGGCGCGGATGCGGATCAACTCAACGCCGAGGTGTCGGTCTTGAAGCGCGCGAGAGAGGAACTGCGCCGGGGCAGGCCGGCGCGCGCCCTCGAGGCGCTGGTCGAGTACGACCGGCGGTTCGGCCGGGGCGTGCTCGTGGAGGAACGACAGGCCATGGCCGCCATCGCCGCCTGCCAGGTCGAACCCGGCTCCGCCACGCGGGCGCAGGCCGAGGCCTTCATGCGTGGGGCGCCCGCCTCGCCACTGCGCGAGCGCGTGCGTGAGGCGTGCATCACACCCGCGCGCGCGAATTCCCCGTAGGCTCGTACTTCGGGCAACGGATTGGCGGGGCACGGGCACTGTCGCGCTGAAAGGTTCGAGTGGTCAGCCGCCAAGGAGATTCGTCATGAAGCCAAACCAGAAGTGTTCATCGTCGTTCGTGGTCGTTGCAGCAGTCACGTGGGCCGGTCTGCTGGTCGGCTGTGGCAACGATGTTCCTCTCGGCACGCAGAATCAGGATGGGAGCTCACCCGGAACCGGCGGAGCAACGGCGACAGGTGGAGTCGGCTCGGGCGGAAGCAATGCCGACGCCGCGCTGGGCAGCGGGGGCGCCAAAGGCGGCGCGGGCGGCACGCTGGTGATCGACGCTCCCATTGTCACGGGCGGCCTGAGCGGGCAAACAGGCGGCCAGATTGGCACCGGCGGCACGAGCGTCTCTGTCGGCAGCGGCGGCAAGCTCGGGACCGGTGGCGCGACCGGCGTCGGCGGCAACACGAGCACCGGCCAGACCTGCGGAACCATTGCCGGTCTCGGCTGTCCGGCGGGGCAATTCTGCGACCTGGCGTCGAACTGCGGGGCGATCCACGACGCTGGTGGCGTATGCATGCTCACCGGCGCGAGCGTTGTCTGCGCGGCGAACTACGCGCCGGTGTGTGGTTGCGACGGCAAGACCTACTCCAACGACTGCATGCGGACGGCCAGCGGAGTGCTCAAGGCATCCGACGGCGCTTGCGGCGGCGGCACGGGCGGCAAGATCGGGACGGGCGGGGCGGGCGGCGTGCCTGGTACCGGTGGAAAGATCGGCACCGGCGGTGCGACCGGTACCGGCGGCGCAACCGGGGCTGGCGGCAGCACCAGCAATACCTGCGGCACGATCGCGGGTCTCGGCTGTCCGGCGGGACAGTTCTGCGACCTCGCCTCGAAGTGCGGCCAGATCGCCGACGCGGCCGGGATGTGCAGGCTCACCGGCGCGAGCGTGGGCTGCACAGCGGACTACGTGCCGGTGTGCGGCTGCGACGGCAAGACCTACTCCAACGACTGCATGCGAACCGTGGCCGGGGTGCTCAAGGCCACCGATGGCGCCTGCAGCAGCGGCGACGGCGGCGTGACGACCTATCCGACTGCGTACCTGTCCTGGGAGGCGCCGGGCGGCGCGGCGGGAACCGGACCGGCCGTGGTCGTCGGCTCGGGGTGGGCCGACACCTGGAACAACGTGCTGGGTTTCTCGCCCGAGACGCCACCGTCGAGCGCGACGGGAACCTACACACTGACGAGTACGCAGACCGACGATCTCTTCGCCCGCCTGGCCAGCGTGAACATGTCGTCCCTACCGCGCGCCACGACTCTCGGCTACGAATGTTACCCGAGACTCTACTTCCGGCTGTGCACGGGCTGCGCGGCGACGACCTTGAACTACAGTGTGCCCCAGCAGCTTGCGCCGGACATGGACCCGGTGTGGCTGTGGTTCGACCAGCTCCTCGGCGCCAGCGCATCCACCAATCCGCGCGGCTACTGCAACTGGGATCTGACGGGTAGCTAGAGCATCCACAGGCCGCGCGATTGCAGGGCTTCGGCCAAGGCTCGCGGGGCGACGGCTGGCTGACCGTGGCCGTGCGATCACCGTGGCCGTGCGATCAACGTCGTCACGGGAGCAAGGCCGGCACCTTCTGCATGCGCTCGGCCCAGGCGGGATGCCGGGCCAGCATGCGACGGTCCATCCAGGGGATGCTGACGAAGACGAAAAGCAGAGTGATCGATAGCGGGCCGGCGAGCGACCAGGCCCAGGCGGGCGCGGCGGCGAGGCCGAAGAGAGCAAGGCCCCACCAGAAGAGGATCTCGCCGAGATAGTTGGGGTGGCGGCAGCGCGCCCACAGGCCGGCCGCGAGCACATCGCCCGGATCGTGCGGCGAGAGGAGGTAGCGGCGAAGCTGGCGGTCGGCGATGGTTTCGATGGCGATGGCAAGCGCGGTCACCACCAGCGCGACCGCATCCAGAACCCCAAAGCCGGCGCGCGTGAGCGCGGGGTAGAGCGGCAGCAGGCCCAGGAAGACCCAGATGGTAGGCAGCAGGTGAATGGCCACGAAGCTGGCCGGCCAATAGGCGCGCCCGGTTTTTCCCCGGATCTCGACGTAGCGAAAGTCCTCGTCGCCCGGACCGCGCCAGCGCAGCGCCCAGTTGGCGGTCAGGCGCGCGCCCCAGATGGCGACCAGCGTGAAGATCGCGACTTGTCGCGGACCGAAATCCCCGGCGACCGCGCTCCAGTACAGCGCAATCGGCAGAGGCGCCACGCTCCAGTAGGGGTCGTAGACACTCGAGTTGTCGAGCCCGATGCTAAAAACGAAGACGACGATCGTGGCGGCGACATCTGCGGCGGCCGCGACCAGGATGGGATGCTGGCCACCGAGCGCGTGCGCCGTCGCGGCGGCGGCCAGCAGGGCCACGAGGTAGGCCACCGCCACGAAGACCTGGCCGGAGCGTTTCGATTTCACGGCAGGCACGGCGCGAGGTTCATCCGTAGAGTTTGCGTGTGGCCCGGCCCATGATTCGAATGGCCATCCGGCGCGGCATCAGCCGGTTCATGAAGAAGGCGGAGAGGGCATAGAACCATCCCGGGACCACGCTCGGCCGGCGGCCGAGGGCGGCGAGGGCTCGATCCGCGACGAAACCCGGCTCCAGCAAGGGCACCCGGCTCGGCTTCGGCTTGGATGCCTCATACCCGGGCGTGCGCGTGGCGCCCGCGCGACAAGCGACCACGTGCACCCCGCGGCTGCCCAGCTCGTCCCACAGCGCCTCGGCGAGAAGCAAGTTGAAAGCCTTCGAGGCCGCGTAGGTGGAAATCCACGGCCCACCCTGCGAGCCCGCGGTCGAGGTCATGAGCACGATGCCGCCGCGCCCGCGTTTGGCCATGGCGGCGCCCAGCAGGTGCGCCAGCAAGAGCGGTCCCCGGCAATTGACGTCGACGACGCGCAGGTGTTCTTCCACCGGTTGGTCGAGAAACGGCCCGATGACGGAATGGGCGGCGTTGTAGACCAGCAGCCCCACGTCGAGCCCGTCGGTGAACTGGCGCACGATTGCCTGCAAATCAGGCCGGCCCAAATCCGCGGCCAAGGTCCGTACCTCGATGCCGTGGCCACTGCGCAGTCCGGTCGCCAGGTGATCCAAGGCGTCCTGACGGCGAGCCACGAGCAGCAAGTTGAGGCCGCGGGCGGCGAGTTGCTCGGCGAAGGCCGCACCCAGCCCGGCCGACGCACCAGCTACCAGCGCCCACGGGCCATACCGCTGTCGAAACTCGATCATTCGCTGGGAGGGAGAAGCTCTTCCGTGAACGGGTGCGGGCCGCGCGACATGCGCCAGGTGACGAGGATGGGGAAGATCAGCCACGAGGCATTGGCGGCCACGACCACGAGGGGGCGCGGCGAGGCGTGCACGCCCGCCAGTTCCTCAGACATGATGATGGTCACGTTCGCGAGCATCATGCCGGCCCACAGGATGCTGGGCGTGCGGATCCACTCACGGCCGCGGGCATAGGCGTAGGTGGCCACGGCATAGAACGGCCCGAAGAGCAGGACGTCGATCCAGATGGTCGCGCGGTACCAGACCGGGCGCGCCCATAGCAATGGATCGAAAGTCTGTTCCCACCAGTGAATGAGCCGGATGGCGGCGCGTGGGGGCCAGAACGGAAGGACCAGGGAAGCGGGATTGCTCATGGCAATCTGCTCGAAGCTGATGATGTAGCTGACGAATAGCAGATTGACGATGAAGAAGCTCAGGAAGACGAAATCGAGCGGCCGGCGCTTGAGAGGGATGGGCATCCGCATGGGCGTCACACTACACGAACCAAGGCCGCGTGCACCATCCCTGTGCGGCCATCACGACGGATTCCCCGCCTTGTCGCAGGTGTGAACAAGCTCGAAGTCGCCTTGCGCGAACGGATGCGCCGATGAAGAATGATTCTCCGGGTGGAACGCCATGCAAGAACTTGAACGGCTCGAAGGCATCGTCCGGACCGATCTTCGGTCCCTGAAAGACTGTCCGGCGGGGCTTTGCTGCGAGGATTGCGCCGAGCGCCTGTGCGTGAAGATGGTGGCCGCCGCGGACTTCCCGACCGACTATGGGCATTTCCGGATCCTGGGCTTCGTCAACAACAAGGACGGCAAGGACCACACCATCGTGCTCAAGGGCGAGGTGGGTGACGGTGAGAACCTGCTCTGCCGCATCCATTCGGCCTGCCTGACCGGGGACGCCTTCGGCAGCCGCCGCTGCGACTGCGGCGATCAATTGCACGCGGCCATGGCGGCCATCGAGCGCGAGGGCCGAGGATTGATCCTCTACCAGCAAGCTGAAGGGCGCGGCATCGGGCTGACCAACAAGCTGCGCGCCTACGTGCTCCAGGATCAGGGGCTCGACACCCTCGAGGCCAACACGTCGCTTGGCTTCCAGCCCGAC
>JADGRD010000022.1 GCA_017881285.1 Pseudomonadota bacterium
TGGCGGTCTTCGAGTTCAATGCGGGCAATCATGCGATGAAACGGGCGCTCGCCAATGCCTGCGCCATCAACCAGCTTGAGCGGCTGGGTGACCGAGTTGCAATCGCCTGCTCGGCCAACTGTCTCCAGCCCTACAAGCAAAATGACAACGATTGGAATCAGGGGCTGCTCTTTCTCTCGCCATCGCAGGTCTGGGCCCAGCCGCCGAAGAGAGCGTGTAATCCGGTATTGAGCAAGGTGCCCAATCCGCCAATCGAGAAATCGGTGGCGGGCGTGTCCTTGCGGTGATGGGCAACCATGTTCATGCAACCTCGCTGAGAAGCATCGCTAGCCTCTCAGGTGCAATGCGGATGCCGGCGCGAACCAGCCGCGTCGCGTCCGCCTCGGCCGCGATGAGCCCAAGATCCTCGACCGTGGCGCCGTGGGCTGCGAGCTGGGTCGAAAAACCGGCGCGCTCGATGAGACTCGCGATCTCCCGCGCACCGGATTGTGGGTCGGTGGCCCCCAGCGCACAGAGGAGGTCCGCGGGAATCCGCTCGGGAAAGGCGCGCATGAGCCAGAGCAGCCCCAGCGCGCACCCCAGCCCGTGCGGCACGGCGAAGCGCAGTTGCAAGGGATAGGACAGGGCGTGGCTGGCCCCGCTGCCGGCGGATGCGATGGCGAGACCGCCCAGGATGCTCGCCGCGGCGATGCGACAGAGGGCCACGGTCTTTCCGGCCAGGGCATCCGCGAGCCAGTGTCGAACCAGCCGGATCGCCGCCGCCGCGCGCACCCGGTCGCGCCGGGAGATCCCCGCTTGCCAAAGCACGTCCGCGCCGTGGGCCAGGCCATCGAGCGCGGCAGCCGCGCGCACGGCCCGCGGCGCGGTGAGCGCAAGCAGCGGGTCGACGAGCACACGGCTGCAGGGCCGCACCGGCAAAGAACGTTTCAGCATCGCGGTCCGGTCCCACACGGTCGCGAATGGTGTTACCTCGGCACCGGAGCCGAACAGGGTGGGCACCGTGACAAGCTCTAGGACCTCGCCGTCGGCCGAAGCCGCATGCTTGGCCACGTCCATCACGCTACCGCCCCCGAGGGCAAGCCCCAGGTTGGCACCGCTCTCGCGCAAAGCCCGAGCAGCGCCGAGGTAGTCTTGCCAGGAAGGATGCGAGGGCACGGCCAGTGTGGCGACCAGGTTCGTCTTCTCTTCGGCGAGAGCCACCACCCGGTCGAGAAGGCCCGAGGCGCGGGCTGCGTGCCGCCCGGTGACCAGCGCGAGCTTGGCCCCCGGCCGCAGC
The DNA here is from genome assembly GCA_017881285.1 of Pseudomonadota bacterium. Classification (GTDB taxonomy): domain Bacteria; phylum Myxococcota_A; class Polyangia; order Fen-1088; family Fen-1088; genus Fen-1118. The sequence continues at coordinate 1,277 of JADGRD010000022.1, forward strand.
AGGGCCGGCAGGCGGGAAAGGCTGGCCGCTCCGAAAATGATCGGTGCATCGCTCATGGGGAGGCTTGTCGCTCGCACAGCCGCAGCCCCCGCAGACGTCGCGCATAGGTTGCCGGCGGCTCGTCGACTCGGGGAGCCTCCGTGCTGGGCTCGAAGGTGGTGGCCACAGAAATCAGGTTTGGTCCCGCCGCAGGTGCGGCCGCGCCGAGCGCGCCCTCGAGACCCGCCACGGTTTCCACGGGCACGGAAGTGACGTAGCCGGCGGCATGCGCGAGCCGGGCCAGGGAGACCAGGCCAGCGGCATTCGCCTGCCCGCCCGTCGAGGCATAGACGCCATCGTTGAACACGACGTGCAGCAGATTGCCGGGAGCGTGGCTTCCCACCGAGGCCAGCGCGCCGAGCTTCATGAGCAACGCCCCGTCACCGTCGAGCACGACAACCTTGCGCTGCGGAGCGGAGAGCGCCAGGCCGAGCCCGACCGGAGCGGCGCAACCCATGGAGCCAATCACGGGAAACACGCTGGCTCGCGCGCGAGCGCCCGCGGCGACCGCCTCGCGAGCGATGAAGCCGGTGCTGGCGACGAAGACCGCATCGGGAAAACGCGCAAACACCGCGGCCAGAATGTCCCGGCGGCGAATGGTCCTGCCCGAAGAGAGCCCTGGGAGGCTGGTTTCCATCTCCCGCGGTGAGAGCCGTGGGGCAACGCCTACTGTTGGCTGGCCTTGAAGCGTGTCCCGCGCTACCAGCAGCGCGTGCCGGCCGCCGCCTTCGACCGCCGCCGCGGCCCGGCCAAGGCATAGGGCGAGGGCCTCGCCGCCGTCGGCGGGGACCATGTCGTGGGTGATGCCGGCCAGCTCCAGCAGCGGCAGGGTCAGGCGGCCGCAATGCTCGTGCTCCGGCGCATCCGGCGCGCCTGGCTCGCCCCGATGCGAAACCACGAGCAGAAGAGGCAGGCCGAAGACCGCGTGCAGGCTCAAGAGCGGATTTAGGGCATTGAGGAAGCCGGCGTTCTGCATGAGCACCACCGGCTTCCTGCCCGCCAGGTACATACCCGCCGCCACGGCGACGGCTTCGCCTTCCTCGGTCGCCATGGTCAGCGCGCCACGGCCGGCAAGATCCGAAAAGAGGGGGGCGAGCAGCGAGCACGGCACCCCCACGAAGGGCGAAAAGCCATGTCGCAAGAGCGCCGCAACCATCTCCGTGGCGTCGCTCATGAGCTTGCCCGGGTGCTGGTCGGCAGCGCGGCCTCCGCGCCACGGGGCTCTCCCCGTCTCTCGGCTTCGGCATGATCCGATGCTTGCCCGGTTTCCGCGATGGGCTGGGCGAAGAGCGACACCACTTGGCTGACCGAGGCGATGTGCGATTCGAGCGGGCTGGCCGAGCCACCGTCCAGCATGGCGCGGAACGCGGAGGACTGGGCCTGCACGGCCGCGCGCAATCCCTGATTGGCATAGATCAGGACCTTGATGCCGAACGCGAGCAAGTCGGCGTCACGGTAGCGGTCGTTGAGCTCGGGGTACGTCGTGGGGATGAGCCCGAGCGGCACCGGACGATCCCAGCGGCGGGCCACGCCCATGACCTCTTCCACGCTGCTGGACCGCGAATGCGGGATCACGAGATCGGCGCCCGCGTCGGCGTAAGCCCGGCAGCGAGCCAGGGCCTCGTCCCGCCCGCGCCCGCCAATCAATGCCTCGGTGCGGGCGACGATGACGAACGATGCGTGCTGCCGCGCCGCGAGCGCCGCCCGCAGCTTGGCCACGAAGTCGGCCACCTCGACGAGTGGGTGTTCGCCGGGGAGAAAACTGTTGCGTTTCGGATAGGGGGCGTCTTCCACGCAGATCCCGGCGGCCCCCGCGGCCTCGAAGGCGTGCACGGCAAGCCCGACGGCTTCCGCCCCACCAAAACCCGAGTCCGCATCGGCCAGGACCGGAACCGGCACGGCCTGGGCAATGGTGCGGGCCGCGTCGGCGAACGCGTGGCAGGGCAACGTGCTGCAATCGAGAACCCCGCGGCTACAGCAGATGCCGAGCCCGCTCGACCACAGGGCCGGGAACCCGGCGGAGACCGCCAGGCGCGCGCCGAGGGCGTCGTGGACGCCGGCGATGCGGAGCAGGCGATCCGATGCGAGCAGCTCGCGCAGGCCGTCGGCGCCGGACCGACCCGCTGGCGGGTGGAGCTCCGTGGTCACTTGCGCACCCAAGGCGACAAGAACACCTCAAGAAGGTGGGAAGTGCAAGAGTGTTTGCTTCCTGACAGGTCCATGGTGGAGGTCCAACGGTGGGTTGGTGAATTCGGATGGGCCGAGAGCGCTTGCGTGCAGCCGCGGGTTGACCCGAAGTCGCGCGGGGTTGCGGTAGTCGGCAACAGCAAGAAAGGGGCCAGAACGCGCGATCCGGCCGGGCGATGGTGCGGGCTACCCGCGTGCTGGCTGTTGCTGGGTCAGGCAGTGCAACGTGCCGAAACCGAGGACGAGATCCACGGCGTGGATGCCGACCACGGGACGGTCGCGAATCAGCTCGCCGAGGATGCCGAGCGCGAGGCGGTCGGCCGGGTCGTTGAAGGTCGGCACGATCACGGCGGCGTTGGCCATGTAGAAGTTGGCGTAGCTCGCGGGCAGCCGCCACTCGCCACAGTAGAGCGGCGCGGGCACGGGCAAGGGAATCACGTCGGGCCGGGTGCCGTCCTCCAGGCGCGCGTCCTTGAGCCGTTCCCAGTTGTCGCGCAGGGGCCGGTAGTTGACGTCGCTCTCGCGCTTTTCCTGGATGAGCACCAGGGTGTCGCGATTGACAAAGCGGCACAGATCGTCGACGTGGCCGTGGGTGTCGTCGCCCACGATGCCGTGGCCCAGCCAGAGCACGTTGCGGGCGCCGAGGTAGTCGGCGAACACGCGGCCGTATTCCTGCCGGGTCATGCCGGGATTGCGGCACTGGATCTTTTGATCGAGGAAGCACTCCTCGGTGGTGAGCAGGGTGCCGCGGCCATTGACCTCGATGCCGCCACCCTCGATCGCGACCATCTTCTCGCCGTTCATCACGGGGAACAGGCGCAGGCGCCGGCGTTCGGCGATGCGCGGGGCGATGCGGTCGTCTTTCCGCCAGTTGGCGTACTTGGCCCAGGCGGTGAACTTGAACTTGGCGATGGCTACCTCGGGCCGCGGCGCCGCTTTGCGCACACAGATGGGGCCGAAGTCGCGCGACCAGCCGCGATCGCTCGGGGTGCGGAAGAACTCGACGTTGCCGAGGTTGGCGTGCGCGCGCCCAAGCACACGGCGGGCTTTCGCCTCGCGGGCGGCGGAGTCGATGATGATGCGGACCTTCTCACCCTCGGCGATCTTGCGCACGATCTCGCCATACACCCATTCGATGGCCGCGAGCTTGCCAGGCCAGTCGGTGCGGCAGTGGGGCCAGCCGAGCCACGTCGCCTCGTGCGGCTCCCATTCGGCCGGCATGGCGAATCCCAGTTCGGCGGGCGTCTTCTTGAGCATCGTGCTATTCCTCGTCGAGGAATCGGCGGTCCAGACCTTTGTAGGCATCGACGCGGCGGTCGCGCAAGAAAGGCCAGTTGCGCCGGACATCCTCGATGCGAGCCGGATCCACGCTGCCGAGCAGGATCTCCTCGCGCTCGGCCGACGCCTCGGCCAGCATCACGCCCTGCGGGTCGCAGAGGAAACTTCCGCCCCAGAATTCCAGTCCAGGCGGGCCGGCGGGGGTTTCCAAGCCCACGCGATTGACGGCGGCCACGTAGACGCCGTTCGCGATGGCGTGCCCGCGCTGCACGGTTCGCCAGGCGTCGCGCTGGGCGGCGCCTTGCGTCGCCTTCTCGGCCGGGTGCCAGCCGATGGCCGTCGGATAGAAGATGATGTCGGCCCCGCGCAAGGCCACCAGACGGGCCGCCTCGGGGAACCACTGATCCCAGCAGACCAGGACGCCCAGGTTGCCGTGCTCGGTGGGAAAGATCTGGAACCCGAGATCACCTGGCGTGAAGTAGAATTTCTCGTAGTACGCGGGATCGTCGGGGATGTGCATCTTGCGGTATTTGCCCAGGATGGCTCCGTCGCTGCCGATGACCGCGGTCGTGTTGTGGCACAGCCCCGGCGCGCGGCGCTCGAAGATGGACGCCAGCACCACGACCCCGTCGCGGCGGGCCTCCCAACCCAACGCCTCGGTGCTGGGACCCGGGATGGTCTCGGCCAGCGAGAAGAGCGAGGCGTCCTCGGTCTGACAGAAGTACGGCGAGCGGAAGAGCTCGGGCAGGCAGATGACCTTGGCACCAAGGCTTGCCGCCTGGTGGACCTGCGCGCAGGCCTTGTCGAGATTGGCCGCGGGATCGGCGGACATTGCCATCTGCACGAGGGCGACTTGGCAGGGCGCGCGCGTTTCCATGCGACCTCTTTACCGCAACCACGCGGATCTTTCTACGCGGCCGGCTGGCTTGACGAAGCCGCGGCCCCGGGTAAGAACGTGCCGCATGAGCATCGACCTGCAGGGAAAATGGGCACTGGTCACCGGCGCGAGCCGCGGCATCGGCCGCGAGATCGCGCGCGGGCTGGCGGCCAAGGGCTGCGCTCTGGTCCTGCACGCCAGGAAATGCGAGCACCTCGCCGAGCTCGAACCCGAGCTGGGCGGGGCGGTGAAGGTCGTGGTCGTGGCCGCCGAATTGAGCATCGAGTCCGAGGTCGACCGGCTCGTCCGCGAGACACTTGCCGCGAGTGGCGGCATCGACGTGCTGTACAACAACGCCGCCATCATGACACCGTTCCGGGCCAACTACGCCGAGGTCACGGCCGACGACTACCGCAAGAGCTTCGAGGTCAACGTCATCGCTCCCGTGCGCATCACGCACGGCCTACTGCCCCACATGCTCGCCAGGAAGTTCGGCCGTATCGTGCAGGTCACCTCGGGAATTCGCGATCAGCCCGAGCTCATGGCCTACGCCGCGTCCAAAGCCGCCCTCGACAAGTTCGTGCGCGACACGGTCATTCGCCTGCAAGGCACCGGCGTGACCATGAACCTGCTCGATCCGGGATGGCTGCGCACCGACCTTGGCGGGCCGCTGGCGCCGGGCAGCGTCGAATCGGTCATGCCGGGCGCGCTCGTTCCCGCGCTGGTCGACGACGATGTCCAGGGCCAGTGTTTCTCCGCGCAGGACCACGCTGGCAAAAGCGGCGTTGAACCGTAGAGAACACAGAGGAAGAAGAGGGCACAGAGTTGGGAAATGATTGGATCCTGAATCCGCGAGACCCTTCATTTCCGGGCTCGGTGCTCTCTGGCTTCGCTTTACTCTCTGTGGTTGTTGTCTTTGATCAGGCTTGCTTTGCCGGCCGGGCGTCGGCGCCCATGGTTGGACCTCCCGTGCCGAGCCCGAAGGCGGCGGACGCCTTGGCGGGGCCGCGTGTCTTCTTGCATTCGCCGGCGGCGCTCGCCCGGCACAAGGCGCGTTGGGAGGTGGACCGGAAGCACCCGGAGGCCGCGCTGGCGCGCCTGCTCGACGACGCGCGCCGGGCGCTCGCAGTGCAGCCGGTCTCCGTCACCGAGAAGTCGGCACTGCCGCCGAGTGGCGACAAGCATGATTACCTGAGCCTGGCGCCATACTCGTGGCCTGACCCGCACAAAGCCGACGGCCTGCCCTACGTCACGCGCGACGGCCAGATCAATCCCGAGCGCGACAGCATCCCCGACCACAGCTACTTCTCGCGCATCGTGGACCTCAGCGAAACCCTGGGGCTGGCCTACTACTTCACCGGCGACGAGACCTACGCGGAACAAGGTGCCCGGCTTCTGCGCGTCTTCTTTCTCGAGGCGGAGACGCGCATGAATCCCCACCTTCGCTTCGCGCAAGGCGTGCGCGGCAAGGAGGACGGCCGGCCCGCCGGCATCATCGATACCGCGCAGATCGCCCGCCTGGTCGACGGGGTCGGCCTGCTCCTCGGCAGCAAGTCGCTGACCGCGGCGGATCGCGATGGGCTGGCCTCCTGGTTCCGCGACTATCTGACCTGGCTGCGCGACAGCGAGCTCGGCAGCCGCGAGGGCCAGGCCAGGAACAACCACGGGACCTGGTACGACGTCCAGGTCGTGTCGCTGGCACTGGCCACTGGCCAGACCGAGCTGGCCAACGAGGTGCTGCAATTTGGCCGCAAGCGCCGCATCGGCCGCGAGATCGAGCCCGACGGCCGGCAGCCCGAAGAGCTGCAGCGCACGCGCTCCTGGCACTACGCCATCTTCAACCTGCAAGCCTTCGTCGCGCTCGCCAACCTCGGCGACGCCGTCGGCGTGGACCTGTGGCGCTACCAGACCCCCGACGGTCGCTCCATCCGCAAAGCCATCAACTGGTTGTTGCCGTTCGCGCTCGGCCAGCAGCGCTGGTCCACGCCCGAGCTTGGCGGCTTCCGGCCCGAGGAGTTGCTGCCGGTTCTGCGCGAAGCCGCGTTTCGCCTGCAAGATGCGCGGCTCGCCACCACCGCCGACCAACTCGGCAAGAACCCTGCCGACCGCCTCTGGTTGTTGCTGGAGCCCTCGAGATAGCGCCCGGCGCAGCGGCTCTCGTGGTACGATCAAGCGCTCGGATTTGAAGAAGTACCACGGAGTACCCATGAAATTGCGCGATGTTTGTTTGTCTTCGATTGTCACGCTGTCGTTCGCCTGCGCCTCGGACCCCGGCAAGTCGCCCGACGCTGGCAGCGGGGGCGCTGGCGGCACCGGGGGAACCGCAGGCAGTTCGAGCCCGTCCGGCGTCACCTTCACCATCGACAGCAGCAAGACGCACGCGATCTCGCCCTACATCTACGGTACCAACAGCGGCGACTTCACCAAGGAGGCGAAGGGGCTCACGCTGGCGCGCGCCGGCGGCAATCGCCTGACCGCCTACAACTGGGAGAACAACCTCTCCAATGCCGGTTCGGACTACAACTACTCCAGCGACAACTACCTGAGCAAGAGCACCACGCCCGGCGCGGGCATGACCACTCCCACCCAGGCCGCCAGCGCCGCGGGCGCCAGCATGATCATGACCGTGCCCATCGCGGGCTGGGTGTCCGCCAAGGCCAACAGCGCGTGCCCCTCGAAACCCACGGCCGCGCAGATCGCCGAGAACTTCTTCCCCATCCTGCCCAAGAAGGGCAGCGCCTTCGCCTATCCGCCCGACCTCACCGATGGCAAGGTCTACGCCGACGAATTCGTGGCCCACATGGAGTCGCAGTTCCCGAGCGCGCAGACCGACCCCAGCCGCCGCATCTTCTACATGCTCGACAACGAGCCCGACATCTGGGCGGAAACGCACAGCGAGATCCATCCGGACAAGGTCACCTATGCCGAGTTGGTGCAGAAGAGCACCGACTTCGCGGCGGGCATCAAGGGCGCCGCGCCCAAGGCGCTGGTCTTCGGGCCGGTCAACTACGGCTGGCAAGGCATGGTCGACCTGCAGAAGGCGCCCGACGCCGCCAGTCGCGACTTCATCGAGTTCTACCTGGACGCCATGAAGGCAGCCGAACAGACCGCGGGCCGGCGCCTGCTCGACGTGCTCGACGTGCACTGGTATCCCGAGGCGCAGGGGGACGGCAAGCGCATCAACGACGACGGCATCACCGCCGGCGAGGTCGAGGCGCGCCTGCAGGCGCCGCGCTCGCTCTGGGACACAACTTACACCGAGACGAGCTGGATCACCCAGTGTTGCGGCCTCGGCCCCATCTATCTGATCCCGCGTTTGCAAGCCAAGATCGACCAGCACTACCCCGGCACCAAGCTGTCGATCAGCGAATACAACTACGGCGCCGGCGGCGACATCTCGGGCGGCATTGCCCAGGCCGACGTGCTCGGCGTCTACGGCCGCGAGGGGTTGTTCGCGGCTTCGGTGTGGCTCATGAGCTCGACCAACACCTTCCTCTACGCCGGCTTCGCCATGTACCGCAACTACGACGGCAACGGCGCGACCTTCGGCGACACGTCGATCGCAGCGACGACCTCGGCCGTGGACGCGACCTCGGTCTACGCCAGCGTCTTCGCGCAGAATCCGACCAACGTCGTGGTGGTCGCCATCAACAAGACCACCGGCACGAATGTCGCCAGCCTCACCCTCACCCACCCGACCCAGCTCACGGCGGCCGACGTGTACACGCTCACCTCCACCTCGGCCGCGCCGGTGAAGGGCGCAGCGCTGGCCGCGGTTTCGCCCAATGCTTTCAGCTACAGCATGCCCGCCCGCAGCGTCAGCACGCTGGTCCTCACGCCCTAATCATGCGGGCGAAGCCCGCGCTAAGGCTTGGTTCGCGCCAGGGCCTCGCGCTCGACGGCGGCGAACATGGCGGGGAGGGAAAGCGTGATGAGGCCGTCGGTGATCTTGCGCAGGAGAAATCCCGGGACCGGCGCCGCGATCTCCATCGCGACCTTGTACTCGACGCGCGCGCCATTGTCCTCGGCAGAAAACCGCCAGCCACCCTCGGAATTCTTCACCACCTCGCCCTCGACGTAGCGCCAGTCGACGGTCAGCGCCTCCGCGTCGCAGTCGAGGTCGAGCACGTAGCGGAAGGGCAATACGATGTTGCCGCGAAACTCGGTGCGCACCCGTTTGCCTTCCGTGGCCAGGACGCGCGCCGCCTTGATCTCGGGAAAGAGCCGCGGATAGGCTGGAAAGTCCACGACCACGGCGTACGCCGCCGCGGGCGACACGGAAGGCATGACCGCTGTCTTGCGCACGGGAACGAGGGGGGCAGGCACGGCCCGACCATAGCCCAAGGCCGCGGCGAAGCAACCGCCGGGGCGCGCGCCGGGTCCGCTTTTGCCTCGGCATCGACTATAGTTGCCCCGCACGAGGAACTCATGTCCATCTCCCGCGCGTTCGCAGCTTTGCCGATGTTGGCGCCACTCCTGGCGGGCGTGGGCTGTTCCAGCGCGGGCGGCTCGCCTTGCACCTACTGCGACGGTGGCGAGACCGACTTGTCCGGAGATATCGCCGAGGACTTCCCAGCTTCCGAAGCCGGCCCGACCGCCGAAACCGCCGGCGAGGCCGTGGCCAGCCCGGCCGAGGTCGGCGATGGCCGGCCACCCACCACGCGCGACACGTCCCCGGGCGAAACGCCCCAGCTCACCCCCATTCCCGACGGCGGCTACCGGCTCGTCGATGATTTCCAAACCGGCGAGGCCCCGGGCTGGGAAGTTCTGGGCGAGGAGAGCCCCTCCGGCTCCCCCGACGACTGGTCCGTGATCCTGGGAACCTCGGGCTCGGTCTTTTCCGAAGGCATCCTTGACGCGGACAACTGGCATATCGCCTACGCGACCGCGGCCATCGGCCCCGACCAGATCGTCGAGGCCAAACTGCGCGCGGTCGACTTCTATGCCGAGGCGCCGTCCTACGTGGCCGCCCTCTTCGCTCGCTACGACCCGACGGCCGACAGCGGCTATTTCGTGGCCCTGCGTGGCGACGGTTCCGTGATCGTGCGCCGGCGCGACCACGGGATCAGCGCTTCGTGGGGCTCTGGCGTCGACGCCGGCATCCGCGCCGGCGTCTGGTACATCGTCAGGCTGGAAGTCATCGGCCATGCGCTCAACGCCTTCATCGACGGAACGCCCGTCGCTTCCGTGATCGACGACAACCCGCTGGCCAGCGGCGGCATCGCGCTCGGCAGCCTGGGCGCGACCATGGAAGTCGACCGCGTCTCCGCCGCCGAGCCCTAGTTCCGCCCGTCAGAAATCCGGCCGTATTTGGCCGCCGATCCGCGCTTCCCGCGTCGTTGCTCCTCGGTTGCATAGCTACGGCTATGCGCCCTCGTCGCGCCTTGCGGGCGGCGCGGCTTGGCGGCCTCGGTACTGTCCGTATTTCTGACGGGCGTCACTAGACGGCTTGCTTGCGGATGGTGAGCAACTGGTTCATCGAGCCGGAGCTGAAGCCGGCCAGGTCCAAGGCCACGAAGGTGAAACCGAGGTCACGACCGAGCTTCACGATCGCGGCGCGCATGGCGGGCTCCGCCGCGCGGGCAATCGCCTCGGGCTCGAGCTCCAGGCGGGCGATGTCGCCGTGCCAGCGCGCGCGCACCTGGCGAAAGCCGAGGCCGCGCATCCCGTCTTCCAGACCGTCGACCTGGCGCAGGCGCTCGGGGGTGATCTCGGTGCCGTAGGGAAAGCGCGACGACAGGCACGCGAGCTGCGGCTTGTCCCAGGTCGAAAGGCCCAGCTCCTTCGACAGCTCGCGCACCTCGGCCTTCGACAGGGCCGCGTCGACGAGCGGCTGGCGCGCGCCGTGATCCCGCGCCGCTTGCAGGCCCGGCCGGTAGTCGCCCAGGTCGTCGGTGTTGGTGCCGAGCAGCACCTCGTGCAGCCCGAGGCGATCGGCAAGTGGCCTGGCCAGGTCGAGCAACTCGTCCTTGCAGTAGTAACAGCGGTCTTGCGGGTTCATGCGGAATTCCGGACGCGAGAGCTCGTGCGATTCCGCCACCTCGGTGCGCGCGCCGATTGCCGCAGCCAGTTCCAGCGCGGCAGCTCGCTCGCTCGCCGCCATGGTCGGCGAGATCGCGACCATGGCCACGCACTTTTCGCCAAGCACGTCATGCGCCACTTTGAGGAGCAGGGTCGAATCCACTCCACCGGAGTAGCAGACTAGGGCCGAGCCACAGTCGGCGACCAGGCCGCGCAAGCGCGCGTGTTTTTCCGCGAGGGTCATCACCCCCTATATAGCGCGAACGAACTGCTTGGCCACCGCTTCGTCGCCGCGATGCGCTCCTGTGAATGGCCGCAGGCGCTAGCCCAACCAGACGTTGAAATGTGAGGAAGCGCACGGCTTTCGCGCCCGCGCGCCTACGGGGCCGACTTCCCGCGAGAAAACCGGCCTGCGGGGTGTTACGCTGACTTCTAGTAATTTCACGCTTGTTTGTGTAGCATTCGGCCGGCTTGGTCGCTTGCCATTGGTGAGGTTCACATGAAGAGTTCTATTCGTGGTCTTTCGAGTTTCGTGACCGGCGCTGCATTCGTCGCTTGCGCGCTGCTGGTGTCCAACTGCCAGCCGACTGGTGGCGAGCAGGCCGGGGCCACCGGCGGAAGCGGCGGCTCCGGTGACGGCGGCTCGGGCGGTAATGGCTCGGGCGGCAATGGCTCGGGCGGTAATGGCTCGGGCGGCTCCTCCTCCAAGGACGGCTCCGGTGGCAGTAACTCCGGCGGAACCACGTCCAAGGGTGGCTCCGGCGGCAGCAACTCCGGCGGCACCACCTCCAAGGGCGGCTCGAGCGGCACCCCTGGCTCGGGCGGCTCCCCTGGCTCGGGCGGTTCCACCACCACTCCCGGCAGCGGCGGCACCACCACCAGCCCGGGAAGTGGTGGAACTACCACCGTCAGCAGCACCACCACCAGTACCACCACCAGCACTTCCACTGCCACAAACACCGGCAAGACCGTTGCCTTCGGCAATGGCAAGGGACAGGGGGCCATGACGGGCTACGCCTACGTGGCCCTCGGCTCGGCCGACGCACTCACCAGCCCGACCTGCGGCACGACACCGATCACGTCCACCACGCCCTGCGCCGCCGGAACCACTTGGTCCGCCACTGACAAGCTCTGCATGACAGGTTCCGTTCCGGCTTTGGCTGCCACGAATCCGGACTACACCGGCAACTGGGGTGTTTCGGTTGGTTTGAACGCCACCGATCCTGCCGGCAAGGGCCTGGGCCAATCGTTTACGAGCGTCACGATCACAACCACAGGCGTGCCGGCGTCAGGTCTCCGGGCCATTGTTCACCTAGCTGGCGATACGGATTCCACGCAGTACTGCTCCCCGATGACCGCTGGCACGGCTATCCCCTTCACCAGCTTCTCCGCTACTTGCTGGGACACGGCGGCGCCGGGCACCAAGATCACCGCCGCACAGGTCACCAACATCGACAAGATTGCCGTGCAGGTCACGTCGACCACCTCGGCGATTACGGTGACCGACCTCTGCATCACCGCCATCACGTTCCAGTGATGGTCCGCTCGTAGTCTCATCCCAACGGGGGCGCTTCGGCGCCCCGTTTTCGTTGGGGCCTCATGAAGCGCGGAACAAAACGCTCCGCCAGTTGTCCATAGCTAGATGGCGTACCGCTCTGCCAACGGCCTCCTGTACTCGAGCGGACCCTGGCTCCTCGTGTTTGGGACCATCGCCGCCGCCCTGTTGCTGTCGGTGCACGCGCTGGTGCCGCCGGCCCCGCTCGGCCGGGACGCCCCCGCCGAACGCTTTTCCGAAGCGCGAGCCCGCGACATCATCCGCCACCTCACGGAAGACATCGGCCTGCGCGTGAACGGCACTCCCGGCCATGCAAGAGCCGCCGAATTCCTGGCCGCCGAGCTACGCAAGATCCCGGGCGTCGAGGTCGAAATGCAACTGGCCTCGGGTACTCACGTCCATAAAATGTTCCCGTCGGTCCCCTTCGTGTATCGGACGACCAACGTCCTCGGGCGCCTGCCGGGCAAGACGAACGATGCCATTCTTCTCAACGCGCACTTCGACACCCTGATCGACTCTGTCGGCGCGGCCGACGATGCCGCCGGCATCGCCTGCATCGTCGAGGTGTTACGCGTGCTGGCGCGCGAGGCGCCCCTCGACCGCACGCTCATCGTGAACCTCAACGGCGCCGAGGAGATCGGACTGCTCGGCGCGGCCGCGTTTCTGCAACATCCATGGGCCAAGGAAGTACGCGCCTACGTGTATCTCGAGGCGCTGCCGGGCGGCAGAGCCGCGCTCATCGGGGCCGGCCCCGGCAATCCCTGGCTGGCCGGCGCCTACGCGCGCGCTGTGGCCGCCCCGCTCGGCAACGTGATGGCGCAGGAGCTGGCACAGAGCGGGCTGCTGCCCTTCAACGGCGATTTCACCCCCTTCCACGAGGCTGGCCTGGTGGGACTGGACGTGGCCATGGTCGGCGATGCCTGGGGGGTGCACACCCGGCTCGATCGGCTCGAACGTCTGGAGGCGGGCGGCGTCCAGTCCATGGGCGATGCGACCCTGGCTGTAACTCGCGCGCTCGCCAGCGGCGCTACCCCATTGATTCCCACCACCACGCGCGGGGTCTACTACGACCTCCTCGGGTACAAGATGGTGGCCTATTCGATAGCCACCGCGCGATGGCTCGGCGCCTTCGCGCTGGTCTGCTTCCTGTTGCTGGTCGCGCGGGCTCGCTTTTTCCACTGGGTGTCGCTGCGCAATGTACTGGCTGCCTGCGGGTGGAACTGCCTCTCCGTGGTGGCGGGCGTGCTGGCGGCCTTGCTGCCGGCCGTGGTCCTCAAGTACTTCGTGCACCGCCCGCTCGGCTGGTTCAGCCGCCCGGCCCTGGTTCTCGCTTGCTTCGCCTTGCCCGCGGCGGCCGCCATGCTCTTCGTGCACGGGCGCTGGCGGGCGCGGGCCCTGCGCAAGATGGTGGGCGACGAGCATCGCCTGGACCTGTCGGCCCGGATGGGTGGCATTCTGTTCTGGGCCTTCTGGCTCCTCCTGGCCACCCTCGGCGGGACCGGCATGGGCTACATCCCGCTCTACTGGGTGGCCGGTGGGGTCGCCGGACTGCTCGTCGCCGCGCTCTGGCCGCGCGCGCGTCTGGTCAGCCTGTTGCTCGCGCTCGCACCCGGAGCCATCGTGACCATCGAGATCGCGACCATGATCGTCGCGAACATCGTGCCGATGGCGGGGCTGACGCCGCCGGAGGCACCCTCCGATCTGGTCATCGCGGTGCTCGTGGGCATGGTGACCTGTCTGGTGGGAGTGGTCGCGTTCACCCTGCCCTATCGCGAGGGCGGCTTCCCCAAGACGGCGCTGGTCTGCGCTGGCTTGGGTGTCGCGGGAATCGTGCTCACGGCATTGCATCCAGCGTACTCGGCCGCGCGCCCCAAGCGCCTGCTCGGATTGCACGCGGCCGACGGCGACAAGGGCGCGTT
>JADGRD010000360.1 GCA_017881285.1 Pseudomonadota bacterium
CATTGCTTTGGCCCTGGTCGCTCAACGCCCAGGGTCTCGCCGACACGCCCGACGCGGGCATGACCCCGGACGCCGGCCTCGCACCCACGCCGGCCGCCGCGCCGCCGGCCGCGCCAAGCGAGCTCGTCGCCGCCCAGGTTGGCGTGCGTTCGCTCGCGGTCCTGCAGGACCCTGACGGGCACGGCAAGCTGGGCGATGTCGGCGCGATCGGCGAGGCGGACGTCGTCTTGTGGGGCCAGGTCCACCCCTTCCTGAAATGGCAGGCGGGCTTCCTCGGCGCCCTCGGCGAATCGGCCACGACCAGCGCGGTGTTGCTCGACCTGGTGGCCAAGGTGGAGCTCGCCGATGCCTGCAAACTGTGGATCGGGCGCATGCCCATCCCGGCCGACCGCACCGGTCTGAGCACGGCATGGGCCATCGCGCCCTGGACCCTGCCCGGCCACTACGAGAGCTTCGCGGCCATCTCGCCGGCGGGTTCGCGGCCCGCGGCCGGCCCGCGCCAGGGCGATCTGGGGCGCGGGGATGGGGTCACGCTGTGGGGCCAAGTCCGGGGTGGGCGTTTCAAGTACTACCTGGGCGCCTACGGTCTGGACCAGCCGGAGCGGAGCCCGCTCTACTCCGCCCGCCTGGCCCTCGACCTGCTTGACCCCGAGCCAGGCTTCCGTACGAGCAGCGCCTACTACGGCGCCAAGGACGTGCTGGCCATCGGCGTCGGGGCGCAGCACCGGACCCAAGGCTCGCGGCCGCCAGATAACTCCACGGCCCAGCCCGCGGCCCTGCCCGCGGACTTCCACGAGGTCAACGCCGATATTCTCTTCGAGATCGGCAACGGCTCGTCCGGCGTCCTGGACCTGGAAGGCGCGTACGCCAAGCTGTGGGGCGCGAACGAAGTGGTGAGCTACCAGTTCTTCGGGCTGGCGAGCTACGTCGTGCCGCTCGAGGTCGGCTTCGGCCGCTTCCAACCCCTCGTGCGCGTCCAGCACGCCGGGCCAGGAGCCGGCGAAGACAGCGGCGACTTCACCAGCATCGACACCCAACTCGGCTACCTGGTCGACGGCCATCATGCCCGCCTGAGCGCCGGCTGGGAGTACACCCGCGCGCGCGGCCTGACAGGGAACGCCGTCCTCCTCGGTATCCAGCTCCTGTCCAAGGCGAAGTAACCGAAGATCGCTCCGGCTCTGTGACCTCCGGCCCCTCTGCGCTCTCCGCCGGTCAGCCGGCCCGGAACTGGAAGTCTCGCTGGCGGACTACCTTTTCGTCTTCCAGATCGACGAGGAACGCGGTGCCCTCGCCCACCATGCCGTTGAACGAACGCAGGTACCACACGTCGACGCCCCAGCGCTCATGGCCGCTCTCGCTGGGCGGGCACCACTCGGCGGCCTCGAGATCGCCGAGGCCCGGCGGCCGCGCCCGGGTTTCGCTGGCGACCTCCTGGAAATGGGGCGATGACCGCGCGATGTGCTCGGCCCGGCGCGCCGATTTGACATCGATCTCGCGCCGCCATTCGCTGACCAGGCGGAACGACTTGAGCTCGCCGCCAATCGGCCCCTCCGCCTCGTAGACCTCGTCGGCCGACAAGCCGGCGAAATCCGACACGTCGAACTCGGGGAAGATATCTTCCGTTTCGATCTGCGCCAAGCGCTCCGCGTAGGACAACTCGCCGATGGCCTTGCCCTGCGCCGAGTAGAAGAGATAGAGGCGCAGGATGTAGTCGCGTGACGGGATCCGGTGATCCCAGTCGATGACCCACATCGCCGCCTTGTAGGCCTTGCCTTTGAACGGGAGAAAGACGGGCAGCGCCGCGGCAATCTTGGGCAGCTCGTCCGGTCTCTTGAACAGATCTTGCGCGACGATGCGCGTGTGCAGTTTCACCCCGCGCTTGAGCTCTTCACGAAGATCCAACCCGGCCATGGCCGTCGCCTACACTAACCGGGAATCGCCGGCTTGGCACCAAACATCACAACCCGCCCCTGACCCGGCGGATATCGGCGCCTAGCGCGCGCAACTTGCGCTCGAGGTGGTCGTAGCCACGGTCGAGATGATAGACCCGCAGCACCTCGGTCGTGCCCTCGGCCACCAGCCCCGCCAGAACCAAGCAGGCCGAGGCGCGCAGATCGGTGGCCATGACCTTGGCGCCCTTGAGCTTGACTGGCCCGCGCACCACCGCGAGGTGGCCGTCGATGACGATGTCGGCGCCCATGCGCAGCAGCTCGGGCACGTGCATGAAACGGTTTTCGAAGATGTTCTCCGAGAGCACCGATTGGCCGTTGGCCCGCGACATCAGCACCATGAACTGCGCTTGCATGTCGGTGGGGAAGCCCGGGTGCGGTCGGGTGGCGATGTCGGTGGGCCGGTACTCGTTCTTGCCCACCACGCGCACGCCGCCCTCTTCGTAGGTCACCTCGGCGCCCGCCGCACGCAGCTTGGCGGTGACCGCGTCAAGGTGCTCGGGCATGCAGTCGCGGATGAGTACGTTGCCGCGGGTGATGGCGGCCGCCACCATCAGGGTGCCGGCCTCGATGCGGTCGGGAATGATGGCGTGGTCTACCGGGTGCAGCTCATCCACGCCCTCGACGGTGACGAGCGGCGTGCCGGCGCCGCGAATGTGCGCCCCCATCTTGTTCAAGACGCGCGCCAGTTCCTCGACCTCGGGCTCACAGGCCGCGTTTTCCAGCGTGGTGCCGCCCTTGGCCAACACCGCCGCCATCATGAGATTCTCGGTGCCGGTGACGGTCACCAGATCGAACACGATGGTGGCGCCGTGCAACCGGCGCGCCCGGGCGTTGACCAGGCCGTGCTCGAGCTCGATGCGCGCCCCCATGGCGGCCAGGCCCTTGAGATGCTGGTCGATGGGCCGCGCGCCGATGGCGCAGCCGCCGGGCAGCGACACGCGCGCCTGTCCGTGGCGGCCGAGCAACGGCCCCAGCACCAGCGCCGAGGCGCGCATGGTCTTGACCAGCTCGTACGGCGCCTCGAAGTGATTGACGTTCGTGGTGTCGATGACGGTGGTGCCATCGCCCCTCACCTTCGCGCCGAGCTGCCCGAGCAGCTTGCGCATGGTGACGACATCGCCCAAGCCGGGAACGTTCCGGTAGGTCGACTGACCGCGGGCGAGCAACGACGAGGCGAGGATGGGTAGGGCCGCGTTCTTCGCGCCCGAAACCCACACCTCGCCGGCCAGCCGCTTGCCGCCCTTGATGACGATCTTGTACATGGGGCCTGGTCGCCGGCCGCCGGAAAGTGACGGTCAGCGAGGCACGAAACAGCTAGGCCGCGGGTGCGGCGGCCTCGGCCACCACGCCCTTCTTGTGTTCCGCGCACACCCCGCCGGCAACCGCCGGTTTCCGGCAGCCTTCCTTGCTGCAGATGTTGTAGCGCTGCTTCTTCCCGAGCTTGCCGCGCCGCCAGGCCGCGTAGTGCTTGCGGCAGTAGCCCTTGGCGCGCATGGGTTGCTTGCACTTTTCCACACCGCACTTCTCGCCGGCGGCGGGTGGGGTCTTCGCGGTCGCTTTCTTCTCAGGCATCGGTTGGAAATCCTTTCAATGACGAAACCGTGGTCGAGAATGGATATCTCCGAGGGCAGAGTCAAGCTGAACGCGCACTATGGACAGTACCCGCCGCTGGACGGGCCGATGCCCGAGCACGAATTCTGGTAGCCGAGCAAGTTCACCGTCTGGGTGTAGCTCACCACGCAATTGGAGCCGCCATTCTGCCCCGGGTACTTGATCTGGACGTCGAACGACGTGACCGGCACGCCGGACAGGACCAGCAAGGCACTGCCATTCCACAGCGACTGGTAGCTGGTTACCGGGCAGGGCGAGCCCGGGAACGCCTGCTTGTCGTTCAGATCGATGGTGTACTTCTTGGCCGTGGCGTCGTACTTGCCGACCGCCCATCCCAGCTGCGAACCGAGCGCGACGCGCACCATACCCCAGCCCGAGGGCGGCGTGTCGGGGGTGACCGAGGCGATTTCGATGACCCCGCAGGTGGGCGAGGTCGAGAGCGCGAGGCGGGCGGTCCCCGTCGCCGCGGGCAGGCTGGGCGAGGTCCCGCGTTGCACGCAGCGGAAGCCGAGCTGCCGCCCACCATTGCTACTTCCGCCTGAGCTGCCATAGCCCTGCTGCGAGGTGCGCATCGCGGGATTCTGGGCGCAGGACGGCTCCCACACGCCGCCCCCCTTGGACATCGGCGCGCTAGAGGACTGGGTCGAGGAATACTGGCACCCTGAAGTCTGCGCTTGCGTGCCGTGATCGTAGGTGACGAAGCAGGGATCGACCATGCCCTCGCCCGCCGGGACCGTGGGGCAGGTATCGCCGCCGTTCGCCAGGGTGCTACCGCAGCTGTTCATGCCACCACTGCCCTGACATTCGGTCTGGCAGCCTGCGGGCGTGTTGCACATGTTGGCCGTGCAGGTGGAATCACCCGAGCAGATGGCGCCCAGGGCCACCTGGAAGCGGCAGCCGACCCAGGGCGTGAAGTCGTCCTCGACCCATTCGGCCACGCTGCCCGCCATGTCGAAGATGCCGAGCGGGGTCTTGTCGAGCGAATTGCTGCCGACCGGGGCAAGCTCCTGATTGCCGGAACGGCATTCCTGCGAAGGGATCTGCCCGCAGGGTTGCGGCGTGTCCCCCCAGGGGTAGGCCTGCGTCGCGCCGGTCGCGTCCTTGATCCGCGCCGCCACCTCCCACTCGGCTTCGGTGGGCAGGCGCCGGTTGCGATACTGGCAGTACTGGCGCGCCTGTTCGATGCGCACCTGGGCTGGCAGGTCGCCTTCGTCGGCGTAGTTGTTGTCGCTGGCGTCGCCACAGCAGTGCCCGAGCTCCACGCAGGCCTGGTACTGGCGAATGGTGACCTCGTGCACCTCGATGTCGAAGGGCTGGCTGAGCGCGACGGGGTGGCTGCCAGTGGTCGAGCCGCAGTTGCCGGTTTGCGCTGGGCAGGTGGTGGGGCCGCCGCCGAGGAC
>JADGRD010000361.1 GCA_017881285.1 Pseudomonadota bacterium
TGAGACACCGGTGATCCGGCGTTCCTCGACCTCGGAAGGGGCCGCGCTCGCCTGGTCGCCGGTCTGCTCGCTGGCGATGCCGCCGATGCGGGGCAGGGTCGACGCCATCCGGCGCAGGTCGGTCACGCGGCGTCCGAGCCTGCGCTCGACGGCGTCCCGCTCCGCCGCAGGACCCAGGGTGGACAGTTCCCGATAGTGCTGCGAGAGCCGCTCGACCGCCAAGTGGGCATTCTTGACGATTTCCCGGTCCTCGGCCCTTTCCTGGGCCGAGTGGACCAGCAGGGCGACCTCACGAATCTCATCGGTCAATTGGTCAAGCGACGATGTCATGCTGCCGGGACTTACTCCCACGACTCGCTCGGGAATTCAACTGGTCTGGTAGGCGAAAATCTGTGACCCGTGTAACTAACAGACGACTCTGGCCTATCAAGTGCTGATTGCTTCGCGTCGCAAGCGCGTTTAGCATACGGCCCGTCTCGCCTCTAGGAGCCCACGCATGCGAAACAGACTTAGTTCCATCGTCGCCCTTCTCGCCACCGCGCTCATTCCCGTCGCTGCGATCGCGCAGGGGAGTCCAACGGCGCCGCCCACGCCTTCCTGGCCGCCGCCTACGGCGGCTCCGGCGCCCGCGCCGGCGTATCCGGCGCCAGGGGCGTATCCTTCTCCTTACCCAGCGCCGGCCTATCCGGCCCCGGTTCCGGTCCCGGCCCCGGTTCCGGCCCCGGTTCCGGCCCCGGCCCCGGCCCCGGCCCCAGCACCAGCGCCGGCCTATCCGGCCCCGGTTCCGGCTCCGGTTCCGGCTCCGGCCCCGGTTCCCGAACCGGCTCCGGCCGCGGGTCCGGCTGCGTTTTCCGCGCCCGCCCCCGCCCCCGCAGCCGCCGAGCCCACGGCCACGGAGAAGGCCTCTCCCGAAATGGCGGTCGCGGAGTCCGACGAACGCCCCCGCGGTTTCGTTCCCATTCTGAGTCTCGGCGGCTCCGTGGGCCTTCTGCACATGGGGACGGCCGAGGTCGGCCCCGTCCTGCAGCTTCGCGTGGGGCTCCACGGCGAGTACTTCCAGGGCAACAACTTCTTGATTCAGAGCGATTCGCCCGCCGCCAGCGACAAGGACAAGCGATTGCAGGGCGCGCTGACGTTCGGACTGACGCCCATCGAGCACCTGGAGATCTTCGGCGCGGTGCTGGGCTCAGCGAACCGCAACCAGCGGCTGTGCGGCACGGATCCCACCACGGGCATCTATGGCTGCACTTCCGAGTTGAATCGCACCGATCCCGAGCTCATCAAGTCGTTCGGGGATCTTCTTTTGGGCGCCAAGCTGGCCTACGGGCTCGCGCCGGGCTTCTCCGCCGGCGGCGAGGTGGGCATCCGTATGATGTCGTCCATCACCGGCATCTCGTTCTCCCCGGACTCGACCTCGCTGTGGGTGAACGCGCTTGCCATGTACGACCTCAAGCCAGCGACGGAGAACGTGCCGTTGCGCTTCCACCTGAACCTCGGCTACTACGTCGACAATTCCCATAACCTGGTCGACTACAACACGGACAGCACCTCCGCGTTCTCGCGCTACGTTTCGAAGTTCGCCTACGGAATTTCGGGCAGCCGGTTCCGCCTCGCCCTGGGCGCGGACGCTCCCTTGCATGAGCTGGCCGAGGGCTTCTCGCTGCGTCCGTTGATCGAGTACCACTTCGAGTACATCACTGCGGACCGGGACGAGGTTATCTACAAGCAAGAGCATGACAACTGCGGACAGGTTGGCGCCACCGCTTGCAAGGACAATAAGGACATGCACTGGGTTACGCTCGGCGTGCAGGGACAGGTGTCGCATGGTCTGACCCTCACCGTCGGTTTGGATCTCGCCATTCGCTCGCCGGGCTATCCCTACGCTCCGGCGCTCGCGCCCTGGAACCTGCTCTTCGGCGTCGGCTACCCGGTGGACTTGGTCCCGCGCATCGTGCGCAACGTGCCGGTGGAGAAGATCGTGACCAAGGAATCCCCCATGCGCGAGGGTGTGGTGGCGGGACGGGTGATCAGCGTCACCGGAACGCCCGTCGACGGTGCTGTGGTGGGCGTGAGCGGTCGGCTGCACTCGCGCGTGCTGACCGAGGCGGACGGCTCCTTCCAGAGTGCGCCGCTGGGGGCTGGACCGGTCGAGCTGGTGGTGGTCGCGAATGGTTTCGAGACCGCCACCGTGAAGACCGAGATCGTCACGGGCCAGGCCGCGAATATCGTGTTCCGCCTGACGCCGAGGCCTCCGGCGGCGCGTGCCAGCGGACGGATTAGCGACGATACCGGCAAGGGCCTTGTCGCCTCCATCAAGCTCGCCGGCCCGCAGATCGCCGAGGGCAGGTCCGACGAGTCCGGCAATTTCGCGGTGCCGGTCGCACCGGGTGTGTACGCCATGCGCGTCGACTCCGACCAGTACCTGTCGAAGGAAACCCAACTTACGGTGGCCGAGGGACGCGAGGGCGGGGTGAGCATCACGCTGCACACGCGGCCGGCGGTGGCCGGGGTGAGCTTCCAGGACGGCAAGTTCAAGCTCCGGCAGGCGGTTAGCTTCAAGACCGTGGCCGGCAAGCCCTCGGCCGAGCTGACGGCCAGGATGCCCCACCTGCTCGATGAGGTGGTGGACGTTCTGGTCAACCACCCGGAGATTCGCCAGGTCCGCGTCGAGGCGCACTGGGACAGCGGCATGCCCGCAGGCAAGTCGCAGACCCTGACCGAGGCGCAAGCCAAGGCGGTCGCGAGGTATCTCGTGGACCAAGGGATAGCACCGGACCGCGTGCTCGCGGAAGGCATGGGCGCGAAGAAGCCCGTGGTTCCCAACCTCGGCAAGGGCAAGGCGAAGAACCGCCGCGTCGAGTTCGTGGTGGTGAACTAGCTAGAGCTTCACCACAGAGAGCGCAGAGAGCGCAGAGGCCGGAAAGGGAAGGGGTTCGGATCTCGCATCCGAACCCTTTCCGATCAGCCCTCGCCTCGGGTTCCGCGCTTCCGTGGGCAACGGCGACCACATCGAGGTGGACTAGGATTCCCGCAAGGGAGACCGCAGCGGGCCCAGACGCGGGGACAAGCGGAGTGTTTCGGGGCCCAGATCCGAACCCTGCCCAACTCCACCCTCTCTGCGCTCTCTGCGCTCTCTGTGGTGAGAATCCGGTTCGTCGCTATTCGCGGGACTTGAGCACGAGGAGCCGGAAATTGGCGTATTCGGCCTGGCCACAGGAATAGAGGATCTCGGTCAGCAGGCGGTAGGGCGTGTTCCGGTCCGCGATGATCGTCAACTCGCCGTCGAACTTCTGTCCGGTCACTTCCGCGACCTTTTTCTCGCGTCGGGCGACCTTGGACAGCATCTCCACGAGCGGGGTGATGTAGTAGCCGTTGTCGCCGTCCCGCTTGAGCTGTGGGTCGATGCGGCCGTTGGTGATGGGCGCCACTGCCTCGCCCTCGACCAGAAGCACGCGCTTGGTGATGGTCACCGGCACGGCTTGCTTGGCCGCCAGCCGGGTCTGCGACGGAGGCAGGCTGAGATTCTGGTCCATGTTGACGAGCGTCGCCGAGGACGTGAAGCTCTTGAGCAGGAAGACCAGGATGATGGTCATCATGTCCATCATCGGGGTGATGTTCAGGTCCTTGATGTCCTCGGGATCGGCGAGCTTGCGCGCATAGCTGCGAATGGCCTTCTTCCCCGCGAGACGGGCCGCCTGCATGGCCGCTAGCTTGGGGTTTTCGTTTGCCATCACAATATGCCCGCAGCAAAAACGATGTCCGGGAAAAGCTGCTTTTCCTGCTGGTCCTTTTCGTCCTTGTAGGTGCGCATGGCATCCAGCGTCTTCACCACGATTTCATAGGACGTGACCGCATCGGCGTTGAAGGTGGCTTTCGTCTCCTCGGAAAACTCCTTCTTGATCTCCGCCAGCTTGGCAGTCAGGGCCCCGTAGTCGTAGTCGCCCGTCGGCAGCTTGGGGATGGGCGGCATCACGCCACCGGAGCCCGCCAGCGTGAACCCGGTGCCGCCGACCGTCACGGTGAGGTTCAGGGCGGGCTTGTCCGGCTGGCCGTCGCCGCCGGCGCCGCCGAAGGTTGGCGAGGACACATTGACGGTTCCCAGCGGAACCTGGTTCACGACCGAGGCGAGCAGGAAGATGATGATGTTGGTGACGATGTCCATGTAGGGCACGAGGTTGATTTCGATGTGCTCCTCCTCGGCTTCCTCGAACCGTTCCCGCATGCGTCGCATGCGGCCCCGTACCTGGCGTGTCGTCATCGTGCTTTATCCCCTAGTGGCCACGGCTCGGGTGGAACTACTTTTGCTGAACTCCGGCACCATGGGCGGCTTCTGCCAGCAGGTTCTCCAGCTTGAGCGAGAAGGCCTCTAGGTCCGAGTTCTGACGCTTGGACATGGAGCCCAACACGGCGTGGGCGATGATGCAGAACACGGCGATGCCGAGGCCCATGGCGGTGTTGTTGAGCGCCTCGGAAATGCCTTTCGCGAGCAGGGTGCTGCGCTCCTCGGGCTTGGCCGCCGCGACGGCACCGAAGGCCCGGATGAGACCGACGACGGTTCCGAGCAGACCGATGAGGGTCGCGATGTTGGCCAGCGACCACAGGATCTGGATGCGCTTCTTGATCATCGGCGTCACGTCCACGAGGGATTCCTCGATCGCCTGCGCTACGGCCATCTCGCCGCGATGGAAGCGCTGCAGACCCGCCTTGGCCACCTGCGCCACCGGCGCGTTGGTGGCCGAGCACAGCTTGACCGCGCGGTCGAGGTTGTTGGCGAGCACGAGCTTGCGGATGTTCTCGAGGAAAGCCCGCGCGTTGACGCTGCTCTTCACCAAGAAGAAGATCAACCGGTCGATGATGATCGACAGCACGATGATCGACGTGCACAGGTTGAAGTACATGAAGGTGCCACCTTCTTCCAGAAACTTTGCGAATCCTTGCATCTCATCCTCCGC
>JADGRD010000362.1 GCA_017881285.1 Pseudomonadota bacterium
GGCGAAGCGTGCAATGTCGAAACCGCGGCGTTCAGCCAGGCAGGTGGCGAGGAACTTGGTGCAGCTCTTGGCCTGCGGGTCGTAGAACTTCTGGCCGCTGCCGTCGGCGCGGAAGTGCGCCTCGTCGCCGGGAAGCTGAAAGGCCGAAGCGTGGTGATCGAACCACCAGTGCAGCCGCGGGTTCTGACTGTAGCGAAAATCCACGCAGGCGTTCACGTCGCCGTCGAGGAGACCGCCGGCGATGGGCTGCGGGTCGCCCTTGTGTTGCATGGGCGTGTACGCGACCTCGGCCGCTCCCTGGGCAAGGTGTTCGCGAAAGAAGCGCGCGAACAGCCCGGCCGACGCCGAGCCGTCGAAACAGTTGCCGTGATAGAGCACGCGGAGCTTCATGCGCCGACCCTAGCAGACGTGACCCCGATCGCTCGCGGGATTTGCGGGCGGCTACGGCAGGAACTTGATCTTGGTGATGGTCACGGCGACGGGGCAGGTCGCGCCGGCGTCGCGCCTGCGGCCGCCGTCCGTAGGTTTCTATCCTTCCTGACCAACCGTGTCAGCGACGATCGAGTGGCGAGCTGGGTGCTCCTCTCGGCCTCGCTCGTCACAGACAAGTGGTCCAATCGACGTGGTGTTCGCGGTATAAACGGCCCCTTCGCATGACAGAAACGCGCCCCACCTTGTCGGTCGTCATCCCCGTCTTCAACGAGGAAGAGACCATTCCCGAGCTCGACCGGCGCCTGCGCGCTTTCCTCGGCGAGTTGGGCGAGACCTGGGAGGTGGTCTTCGTCGACGATGGCTCGCGCGACGGCTCGGCGAGGTTGCTGCAGGCCCTCGCCGAACAGGAGCCGCGCTACAAGCTCATTTCCTTCGGGCGCAACTTCGGCCACCAGATCGCCATCACCGCCGGCATGGATCGGGCCGAGGGCGAGGCCGTGGTGGTCATGGACGCCGACCTGCAGGATCCGCCCGAGGTGGTGCGCGAGATGCTCGCGCGCTGGCGGCAGGGCTACGACGTGGTGTATGCGGTGCGCAAGCGCCGCCTGGGCGAGACCTGGTTCAAGCGGTTCTCCGCCTCCATCTTCTATCGCCTGTTTCGTGCCTTGCTGGGCTTCGACGTGGTGCTCGACGCCGGCGACTTTCGCCTGATGAGCCGGCCGGTGGTTCTGACCCTGCGCTCCCTGCGCGAACGGCACCGCTTCATTCGCGGTTTGGTGGGCTGGATCGGATTTCGTCAATCATCGGTCGCCTACACGCGGCAGGAGCGCTTCGCCGGGGTTACCAAGTACCCGCTACGCAAGATGCTCGGCTTCGCGTTCGACGGCATCGCCTCGTTCTCCGCGTTTCCCCTGCGGGTCGCGACCTGGCTGGGCGCGCTGGCCGCGCTGCTGGCGTTTGGGGTCGGCGCCTGGGCCCTCTACGTGAAGCTCGAAGGCTCCAGCGCCGTGCCGGGCTGGACCACCATCATGATCCTCGTCGCGCTCGGTTCGTCCGCGCAGCTTCTGGTGATCGGCATTCTCGGGGCCTACATCGGCCGCATCTACGAGGAAGTGCAGCGGCGACCGCTTTACACCGTGGCTCGGGAGATCAACTTTGTGGCCGGCGAGGCGCCGCGGGTGCCGTCACCGCCTGGTCCGTCCGCCGTTCCCACTCGGACTGGCGAGGGCAAGACGACGTGAACGCGGGCGAGGAAGTTGCCGGAAGCCCGGCGCTGGGCCGGGCCGTGGGGGCCGCGCCCGTTTCGCGCGGGGAGGCTGGCCGTGCCTTCCAGGAAGATTGGCGGCCGCGGCTCTCGCTCGCGCTTTCCGGCCTGGCGGTGCTTGCTCTCGCGGGCTTCTCGCTGGGGCTCTGTCTGTGGGAGGTGGTCTTCTCGGGCACCCTCGACGACTTCGTGGTGAGCAACGGGCCGTCGCGCGAGCGGGGGCTCCTCGCCGTGGGGGCCGGGCTGGCCGGCTCCGCGGGGCTGCTGCTCGGCGCCTTCGCCCTGCTGGCCAAGCGGCGGCAACTGCGCGGCGAGGCCATCCTGCAGCTAGCCCGCCGTCTGTCGCCGGGGGTGCTCTTGGGCCTCCTGCCCGTGATGTTCTACTGGCGTCTCTGGCAAGGCGGTCGCGAGGTGGTCTTCCTGCTCCTCGGACTGGTCCTGGTCTTCGGCGCGCAGAAGCTCCTCCAGATTTCCCTCGCCACGCCACCCGTATTCGGCCGGCCCGGGTTTCTCGCGCGGGCGCTGGCCGACAGCGCCGAGCTGCGCCGCTCGAGCGCCAAGTTCCTGCCCTTTGCCATCGTCCTGGTCGCCGCCGCCGGCTACGCCGCCTTCTTCAGCTACCACACCGTGGTTCACCACCGGAACATTCTCTCCAGCAGCCTGGATCTGGGACTGGAGGAAAACGTCATCTGGAACGCGCTGCACAGCGGGGCGCTTTTCAAGACCACGCCCTACGGCGGCCCCCACGGCAATCTTGTCGGCGAGCACGCGGCCTACCTGAGCTACGTCATCGCTCCCTTCTATGCCATCCACCAGAGCGCGGAGACCATCCTGGTCTTGCAGTCCATGCTCATCGGTGGGGCCGCGGTGCCGCTCTACCTGGTGGCGCGCAAGTACCTGCCGCCCTGGCTGTCGTGCCTGGTGGCGGTGTGGTACCTCTTCTATCCGCCGCTGCACGGCTCGAATCTCTACGACTTCCACTATCCGCCGCTGGCGCCGTTCTTTCTCTGGTTCACGCTCTACTTCGCGCTTTCCCGGCGCACCGTGCGCACCTTCATTTTCGCGGTGCTGACCCTGTCGGTGCGCGAGGATATCTCCATCGGCCTCATGATCTGCGGTCTCTTTCTCATACTCACCAACCGCAGGGCGCGGGCCGGGCTGTATCTTGCGTGCGCGGGCGCGCTCTACTTCGTGGCCATGAAGTTGGTGATCATGCCGCTTCAGCGCGGCGGCTCGGAAGCGTTCATCCATCAATACGCAGGCTTGGTGCCGGAAGGCAGCAATGGCTTTGGCGGGGTGATGAAGACCGTGCTCGGCAACCCTGTCTTCACCTTGGGCGTGCTCCTGGATCGGGACAAGCTCGTCTACATGCTGGAGATCTTCTTACCCCTGGCGTTCTTTCCCCTGCGCCGGGCCGTGGGGATTTTGTGCTGCGTTCCCGGTTTCCTGTTCACGCTGCTATCCACGGGCTACCGGCCGCTCTATCAAATCTCGTTCCAGTACACCGCGCACTGGACCTCCTATCTGTTCATCGCCCTCATCGCCAACTTGGCGTGGATGGGCCGCGAGGCATCCCGGCGCGGGCGCGCGGGCGCGGCGTGGCGGCGCGCGTGGGTGGTGGCGATCTCGCTCGCGGTGCTCACCACCTCGTATCAGCTTGGGGCCTTGATTCAACACAATGCCGCGCGTGGCGGGTTCGGCAGCTACCACTTCGGAACCACGCGCGAGGACCAGGAACGCAGGCGTACGCTGTACGAGCTTTTGGCCATGGTGCCGCCCAAGGCGAAGATAGTCTCTTCGGAGAACATCGTGCCGCAGGTTTCGAACCGGGCCTTTGCCTACACCTTGCGCATGGGCATTGCCGATGCCGACTACTTGCTCTTCAGCGTTCCCGTAGGCGGCGACGAACGCGCCAAGATTCTCGAGGTGCTGCCGGATGGAACCTTTGGTGTGGTTGCCGAACGCGGCCAGTACATACTGGCCAAGCGCGGCCATCCTACCGACTTGAATTCGGGTGCACTCTCCCGCATTAGGAACTAGACGTCATGCTTGAGCGAAGCAGCGATTATCAAACCCGGCTTTCGTACTCGGTGCGTGCCCTGGGGTTGCTTCTGGCCGGCGGCGTGTCCCTCGGGTTCGTGCTTGGCGTCGCCCTCATGCCGTTGTCGCTGGTGAGCTACTTCCAGGACAACCATCTGACGAGCCACCTCCGGCACATTCTGCTCGCCTGTACGCTTGGGACCGGGGTTGCGGCGGTGCTGGCCGGCTTGGTGTACCTTTTCGCCAACTTTACCAAGCCCGACATGGCTGCTCGCCTCTACCACGCGGCCAGGCGACTGGCCCCGCTGTACCTTGTTGGGTTCCTGGCGCTGCTCTTTCGCTGTGAGGTTTGGAAGGGGCACGATCTGGCCTTCCTGACCCTGGTCGCTCTATTCGGATTGGCCGCGTGGGTGGCCGTGAGGGCTGCCAGGGATGCCGGTCCGTTTGCCTGGGAGGAACGGATCTGGTCGCGCCTGAGGTTGATTCGCGAAACCTTTGCCCACGTGCTGCCGCGATCTTCTCCGTCCCTGCCGTTCCTTCTGGTTCTGGCTGGCGTGATCTACTACGTCTGCTACTTCGGCTACTACACCTACTGCTTCTACTACTCGCTTCGCTCCGGCTACGACCTCGGCATCTACGACAGCCTGGTGTGGAACATGCTGCACGGGGGATCTTTCTTCAAGACGCCGCCATGGGAAGGTCCGGGGCGCTCGCACTTCGGCAATCATGCCGAGTTCATCGCCTACCTGCTGGTGCCGTTCTATGCCATCCGCCAGAACGCCGGGACGCTCTTGCTGATCCAGTCGGCGGTGCTCGGCTCGGCCGCGATTCCGCTTTACAAGCTCGCGCGGCGGCACATCGATCGCTGGCCGGCCTGCATTCTCGCGCTGACCTACCTCATCTATCCGGCGCTGCACGGCGAGAACCTGTTCGAGTTTCACTTCTTGCCCTTTGGACCGTTCCTGCTGTGGTGGGCGTGGTACTTCCTCGATGCGCGCCGCGATCGCTGGGCCGCCCTGTTCGTCGTGCTCACCCTCGGCTGTCGCGAGGATGTTTCATCCTGGGTGGCCGTGCTTGGCTTGTATTTCCTGCTCACCGGCCGGCGTTCTCGGGCGGGCCTGCTCCTGGCCGTGATAGGGACACTCTATTGCTGCGCCCTCAAGTTTGTCGCCATGCCCTATGTCGGGGGCGGCGAGAGCTTTATCGGC
>JADGRD010000363.1 GCA_017881285.1 Pseudomonadota bacterium
CGCCGAATTCGCCGCGCTGCTCGTGTTCTTGTGCGTTTCCTGTCTTGGTGTCGCCGTCAACGGCCAGTTCAACTACCACTACTTCCTCCAGCTCGTGCTCCCTCTCGTGCTGCTTGCAGCGCCGGTGTTCACGGAGATTTGGGGCGGAATGCGCACCGGGCACCCCCGAGCTCTCTCGCCCGTGTTCCTCGCTCGCTGGCTTGGCCTCACCGCGCTGCTCTTTCTCACGGTGGACACGATTGGTTTGGCGCAGAATCGCGGGCCGCTCCCGGTTGCGGTCTACGTTCGCGAGCACTCAACCCCAAGCGATCGAATCTTCATGTGGGGCCAAGGCACCGCCCAGACAGGCATCTACCTGGATGCGCACCGCCGGCCGGCCACGCGTTACATCGCGAGCTTTCCGCTGAACGGCCTTATCTTCGGGATGTTCGACGTGAACTACGATACGCGGGACAGAATCGTTCCGGGTGCTTGGAACAATCTCCGCCAGGATTTCGCGCGCCATCCACCGAAGTTCATCATCGATTGCCATGAAGCTCGTAATGGGCCATTGCACAAGATACGGGACCACGCATACCTGAGGGATCTCTTGGCGACGGAGTTTCGCGAGGTGTATCGCGATGAAGATGGGATCGTCTACCAACGATGGCGTCCTGTCCCGGAACCCGGTCCGTGAGCTGGCGCTGGATGTGATCTATCCATCGCGGCGCTGGCCCCACGGCATTCTTCGGATCATAGTTGACCCCGATCGAGGTCATTCAAGGAGGACATCATGCGCGCAGCGGTCATCACCAAGTACAACTCCGACTGGGAGCTCAAGACGGTTCCCGATCCGCGTCCATCGGCTGGCCAGGTCGTCATCAAGATTCACGCGAGTGGCATGTGCGGGACCGATTTGCACGTCCACCACGGCGCGTTCGGGCTGCCACTGCCCATCGTGGCCGGGCACGAGCCCGCCGGCGAGATCGTCGAGCTCGGCCCCGGCGTGGTCGACTTCAAGGTCGGCGACCGCGTGGGCGTGCACTGGAACCAGAAGGGCTGCGGCCGGTGCCGCGTCTGTCAGACTGGCGACCAAGCCCATTGCGCCCAAGCGCAATCGTGGATGCACATCGGCGGCGGCAATTCCGAGCTGATGCTGGCCTGGGCCAGCGGCTGTACGCTGCTCCCCGAGGGCCTCGACTACGCAGCGGCCGCGCCGATCTTCTGCGCGGGTTATACCGTCATGAGTGGTTTGCGTAACGCCGACCCCAAACCGGGCGAGCGGGTGGCGGTGCTGGGCCTCGGAGGATTGGGCCACCTGGCCCTGCAATTCTCGCGCGCCGTCGGTCTCGAAACCTGGGCCATCACGGGCCAGGCCGACAAGGTCCCCGAGCTCAAGGCCATGGGCGCCAGCGAGGTGCTGGTGACCGGCGCCGAACCGGGCAAGGCCATGACGGACGCGGGGGGCTTCGACATCGTCTTGTCGACCACCAATTCCTCGAAGCAAGTGAGCTCGGCGGTCGGCGGGCTACGCCTCAACGGACGGCTCATGAGCATGGGTGTCACACCCGACGGACCTCTCACCATCGACACGATGACACTGCTCCTGGGCCAGCGTCAGATTCGCGGTTCCAGCCAGGACGAGCGGAGCGACCTGGTCGAGGCGCTCGCGCTCGTCGCGGCCGGCAAGGTGAAGCCGCGTCTCGAAACCTACCCCATCACCAAGGTGAACGAGGTCAGGGAACGGCTAGCCAGCGGCAAAGTCCGTTACCGGGCCGTGCTTCTGCACGCCTGAGTCACCCTCCGCGGTCAGTACGTCAACCCGTATCCGTACGGATACAGTGGGTCGTACGTGGCGTCGCCGACGTTGATCGGGATCTGCGCCATCGAGCGCGGCCAGCTATGCGGCAGCCTGCCCGAGGGCTTGGCGTCGCCGAACAGGATGTCCGTGATGCCGGTGCCCTCGCTGCCCGGCAGCCACGCCACCACGATCGCATCCGCGTACGGCAGCAACGGATCGAGAATCATCGGGCGGCCGGCGATGAGCACGACCACCGTCGGCAGGCCGGCCTGCTTCATGGCCTTGACCACGTCGACGTCGGAGGAGGCCACGGTGAGATCCGTCTTGTCGCCCTTGCCCTCGGCATAGGGGGTCTCGCCGATCACGGCGACGCCGACGCTGGCGCCGGTCGTGCCCTTGCCATCGGCGGAGTACTTCACCTGGCCCGCGCCCAGCACGGCCTCGAAGGCCTGGCGCACGCTGGTCGCGCCGGGCACGCTGCCGGACGCGCCCTGCCACGAGATGGTCCATCCCCCGCACTGGTTGCCGGTGTCGTCCGCGCTCTTGCCCCCAAGCGCGACCGTGACGGTCTTGGCCAGTGGCAGCACAGCGCAATCGTTCTTGAGGACCACCAGGGATTCCTGCACCGCCTGCCGCGCCACTTGCCGGTGCGCCGCCGAGCCGACCTCGGCGGTGAGCGTGCGATCGACCGTGCCGCTGGCTTCGAACAGCCCCAATTCGCACTTCACGGCCAGAATGCGCCGGACGGCGTCGTCGACACGGTCTTGCGTGATGGTCCCGGCCTTCATCAGGGCCGCGAAGTAGCCCAGCATGGTCGGGACGCTCTGGTTGTAGGTCATGAACATGTCGATGCCCGCGTTGAGGCACTGGCCCACACCGCTCTGATTCCCTCCCCCGACCTGGAAGCAGGCGTTGAAGTCGGAGACCACGAAGCCGCCGAACCCGAGCTCGCCCTTGAGCACGTCGGTGAGCATGGTCTTGTTGATGTGCATCTTGGTTCCTTGCCAGGTGCTGTAGGAAGCCATGATCGAACCGACCCGGGCCGCGACCGCGGCGCGATAGGGCGGAAGGTGTATGGCGCGCAGCGTGGCCTCGTCGCCGGTGACGTTGCCGGCGTTCACGCCGTTGGCCGTGCCGCCGTCGCCCAGGTAGTGCTTGGCGTTGGCCAGGATGCCGGTGGGGGCCCCGCTGGAGGTGAACTGCAAGCCCTTGACCATGATCGCCCCCATCGTCGAGGCGAGATCCGTGGTTTCGCCAAAGGTCTCGTACGTGCGTCCCCAGCGCTCGTCGAGCGCGACCGCCACCACCGGTCCGAAGTCGAAGTCCACGCCGCAGCCGAGACTTTCCCGGGCGGTGATGGCCGCGATTTCCCCGACCAGCGCCGGGTCGCGCGTGGCGCCCAGGCCGATGTTGTGCGGAAACACGACGGCGCCCTTCACCGTGCCGATCCCGTGTACCTCGTCGGCGCCGTACAGGAAGGGGATCTTGAGCCGGCTCGCCAGCGCGGCCTGGCGGTAGCCGTCGGCCATGTCCGCCCAGCCCGTGGGGGAGTTGGTGGACGGCGCCGAGCCGCCCTGGCTGAAGCCCGAGCCGACGCCGTACTGGGTGACAAGAGACGGGGTCAACGCCGCGCGCTCCATCTGCAACATCTGCGCGTACTTCTCGTCGGCGGTCATCTGCCCGAGCAGCCCGTTCGCGCGGTCGATGCACGCCTGGGACGGGTAGGGGGCGCCGGGCGTCCCGCTGTCCACGCCACCCCAGATTCCGCCCGTCTCGCCCACCCAGCCGGCTTCCAGGGCTTGGCCGCCATCGAGCCCGGCACCACAGCTAAGGGCGCCGCCGCCGTCGATGTCTCCGCCGCCGCCCGAACCGCCAGCGCCACCGTTACCGCCCCCGCCACAGGCTAGACCGGCCCACGCGAGCGTGAGAACCAGAAGATGCGACTGCTTGATCATTTGGGCAGGCATCATAGCTCCAAAGCACGGTGAGATTGCGTGACCTTCCTGCGCTAATATTCACGGATCTGCACCTGCCCCTTACCCAACCGGAGCCCACCCATGCGTACGATTGCTCGCCTTGCCACGTTCTCCATGCTCTTGCTCTCCGCTTGTGGCGGCGGCGACGAGACCGCCGGCATCGATCGCGCGAAGGTCGATGCGGCACCTCAGAAGTACAAGGATACTTGCCAGGCGGTTTGCACCACGGCGGACAAGGTCCGTAGCCAGAGCTGTGGACAAGTTCAGTACTCGACCCACGACGCCTGCTACCTCCATTGCGTGGACGACTACCTGCGGCTGCCCCAGTGCGAGAGCATCTTCGACGATGCGAACGACTGCCTGAACCAGTACGCGTGCCAGGCGGCGACGGAGTGTCTGGCGCAAGTCATGGTTGCGGTGGCGTGCCGCGATCAAAAAATCAGCCCAGGTCCGTAGTGTCCTCTCCGGATACGATCGGCACTCATTTGCGCGCCGCTAGCTCGGTCAGGCGCGCGACGTCCGGGCCGCTCGACCAGCGGCGGAATTCGGCGGTGGTGGCGACCAGATCGACCCCGCCCGCCTCGGACAGGATGCGGCCGGCTTCGTGCGGCTGCTTCGCCTCGCGCAGGAGGTTGGCGGCCAGAATGCACGCGCCCGGGATGGGCGGACCGGAGCGCAGGTGGCGTTCAACGATCCACCACGCCAGCACCGACGGGCTCTCGGTGGCGGGAGCGACGAGCATGGCCGCGACCTTGGCGACGCGTTCGGCAAGCTCGCCCTTGCCACGCAGGGCCGCGAGGCTGACATCCCACGGCGCGTCCGGAATCACGCCGGGCGCAACGACGTGCGCAACACGGTCCCAGCCCGCGGGAACGAAATTGAATGGGTAGCTCACGAGGACGATGCCGCCGCCGGTTGGATAGGGGAAATTCCAGCGCCGGAACGCCTGCACCACGCAGCTCTCGACCCGCGCGTTGTTCATGGTCGAGCTCTGCAACACCGAGCTCGTGACCTGCCCAGTGGCTGCAATGGTGAACTGGACCGAGATGCGCCCGGACAGCGCCGGGTGCCTCGCCAGCTCCTGTTCGTAGCAGAACTTCACCTCGTTGCCGTGCATGCGGATGATGCGGCGGATGATCTCTTTGTCGAGCGAGCCGCGCACGGTGGACTGGCCGGGGATGACCTC
>JADGRD010000364.1 GCA_017881285.1 Pseudomonadota bacterium
CATGTTCGACGGGCGGTACGAAGAGGTCTTCCCGAACGACGTCTTCGACCTCGCGATGCGATTCTCGGTGCGACAGGGCGACTGGTCTGAGGTGATCCGCCGCTACCATACCGACATCGTGGTGCTGCCCAAGTCGAGCTACACGCAGGCCGATTTGCCGCTCTTTCCGGAGTGGAAGCCCGTCTATCAGGACTTCGTGAGCGTGGTGCTCCTGCCGAGGGACCGGCCCGCGAGATCCTATGTGCGTCCCGACTTCAAGGATCCTGCCTACTCCAGAGAAGATCTCTCGAAGCCAATCGTCGCACCCCAGGGCTCCCGCCTCGTGCCATGATTGCGTACGTGTGCAAGAACCCCGGACTACGACCGTCGCCGCGGATCCATGCGTAGCCTGTCATGCCAATCGATCGTCTGGACCACGGTCTGGCTCATCCTGGGCGTGGCGCCCGCGGAAGCGGCACCGGAGTTGTTCGTCAACCTGAGATACGACGTCGATCCGACATTGTCAGGCTGCATGGGCGAGCCCGACTTTCGAGCCATGGTTGCCCGACAAGTCGGCTACGATCCCTATCACTCGAACGCCGCCCTCGACGTGGAGGTTCGCGTCCGGCCGGCCGAACACGGGATCAGGGGGGCGATCGATTGGAGTGCCTCCGCGCACAGGCGACTGGGCGAGCGACACTTCACTTCGGAACGCCAAGACTGCAACGCGATGCTGGCGACCATGGGGTTCGTGCTGGCGGTTCAGCTCCAGTTGATGGTCAAGGAGGCGGTAGCAGAGCCTTCGCCGGGCTCGATGGACACCGACCACACCAGCGCGCCCGACGCTCGAGGCCACCAGCCTTCTGCGGACACCGACCACAACAGCGCGCCTGACGCCCGGCGCCGCCAGCCGACTGCGGACAGCAATCGGGTCGTGGAAGTCACCGCGCCACCCCCGGCCGTGGCGTCCGAGGAGCCTCCCACCTCCAGGTCCCCTATCACCCCGTGGTCGGGCATTGCTGGCATCGGGCCATCGGCAGGGTTTGGTCTTGGACCCGATCCAATCGCGCAAGGCAGGCTCTTTCTTTCCGTTCAGGCCGGTCAAGCCGCGTTTGAGCTCGGGGGCGAGGCGAGTCTGCCATCGACAACGCGTCAGGACTACGGGGGTGGTTTCCGGCACCGGCTAGTACTCGGTACAGCGGCCGCCTGTGGGCTGCGCGGATCGTCCTCCGCATGCGCTGTCGTGAAGTTGGGGCAAATCGGAGCGCAAGGGGTGGCCGTGGACACGCCTGCTTCTCCGAGAGGCTTCCTTGCGCAAGTTGGCGCGCGCATTGCGTATTCCCTGCAGCTCGGTGACCGCTTGGCTTTGGTGGGGCACGCTGACGCGCTCTACTTGCTCACCTCCTGGACCGTCGACGTGAACCATGTGGCCGTCTGGACCATGCCCCGATTGGGCGCGGTCGCAGGAATCGATCTTGCCGTGCGTTTTTGGTAGCAAATCAGGCGATGCCGCCGACAATACCAAGGTAGAGCACACGGATGGGTGTTCTGCGCCTGGTTTCGAGCTGTCCCAATCCGGAGCCTGACCTTACGAGGGCGTCCGAGGGACATCCCTGCCTTGAGGCCTTCCGGCGCGAATTCACCTACCTCACCCGGACCCTCAGGCGACTGGGTGTGCCACGCGATGACGTCGAGGATCTTGCCCACGAGGTGTTCCTGGTACTGTACCGAGCCTGGGAAAGTTACGATCCTACACGGCCGTTCCGCCCGTATCTCTTCGGGATCGCGTTCAGGGTCGCCTGCGATCACCTTCGGAGAAGGAAACGGGAGGTTTCCGAGTCGACAGTGGAAATCGACGATCCTGGGCCGCGTCCCGACCAGGAATTCGAGATGAACCAGCGGCGCGCTCTGTTGCTCAAAGCCCTCGAGCAGGTTCCCCTGCCAGGTCGCGCGGTCCTTGTCATGCACGACATCGAGGAAATCCCCATGGCCGAGATCGCCTCCGCGCTTTCGATTCTTCGCTTCACCGGCTACTCCCGCTTGCGCCGAGCCCGCAAAGTGCTTGCGGCAGCGGTGGCCTCTGTTGCTCAAGGAAGGCGGCTATGAGGCGCTCTCTTGAGCCCAACCCGCCCCAGGTTGAGCTCTTGCTCGCAGCCGAGCGACAGCTCGTGCCCGAACCGGACGACCTTGGTGACCGTGCGGTCGAGCGAGCGCGGGCCGCCCTCCCGCGGAAGCCGCGTGCGCGACTTGCCGGTCGGGCGCCGACGTTGCGCCGTGCGAGAATTGGTCTGTCCGTGGCGGCGGCCGTGCTGCTCTTCGCGGTCTGCGCGGCCGCGTTCCTGGTGGGCTATCGGATCAAGACCGGAGAATTGGCGGAGCCGGCCGCAGGGCGACCCGTCGCCCCGCACACGGTCAGGCCCGCCGCCCCGGTGACGCCGTCCACCAGCCCGCCCGAGATCAATCCTGAGCCGCTGCTCCCCGCTCCGCGGACCGCAAGAGTGGGAGCCGCGGTAATCAGGAAACCCGCAACCGACATCGAGCCTGACGTCTTGGAGCTGCACGTCTTGCGGTCCGCCCAGCAGGCCGTATCCAGGGCCGATTTCGCCCTTGCTCTCGCCGCTATCGCGGATCATCAGCGCCGGTTCCCATCGGGACAGCTCGCCGAGGAACGCGAGGCCTTGCGTGTGAAAGCGTTGCTCGGTCTCGGGCGCTTGGCCGAAGCGCAGCGTGCTGGCGCAGCATTCCGCGAGCGCTTCTCGCACAGCGCGCTCCTCGAGCGCATCGACGAGATGCTGGAAACGCAAAAGTGATCCGCGGGCCATCCAGACACCGCGGCACGAGCAGACCGGCGTGGCCGTCTCTTGTCCTCGCGCTAGGGGTGGCGGCGTGCAGTGGCACGTTGGACGCTGGATCGGACGAGCCCAAGGGCAAGCTCCCGGTGGACGATCGCAATCCGGTCGTACTTTGCAATGACGGTCCCTCGGACAACTGGCAGGGCGAGTACGCGATGCTGCTCGCGAGCACCGGCGGTCTCCGGCTCAACGGTATCGTCGTCACCAGCAGCAAGTTCTGGCCTAGCCTCGATGACAACATGTCCGGATGGACCAACATGGTGACCGCCGCCCGACAAGCTGGATTGAAGAACATTCCCGATCCCGTGCGCAGTGATAGCCCGACGCTCGTCCCGCCCCGCGATGGGATCATCGACTCCACGTTGCCCAACGGATCCGCTGGGGCCCTCTTCATCGTCACCGAATCCAAGCGGGTAGCCCTGCCTTTCCGGCCGTTGGTCGTCGTGACCGGCGGAGGACTGACGGATGTGGCGGACGCCTACCTGATGGATCACACGCTGGCCGACAGGGTCGTCGTGGTCTCGTGGCTGGGTGCCAGCTCTCCCGATGGGGCCGAGATGGGAGTTCCCAATGGCGACCTGGATACCTGGGCCGACATCATCGTCGCGCAGAAGCTGCGCTACATCCAAGCCAGCCTCGACTACGATCAAACGACCGATGTCCCTTCGAGCATTCTTCCCCAATTGCCCGCGAATACCTTCACATCTTGGATCCAAACCAAGCAGCCCCATATCTGGTCTACCCTGGTTGCAGCCGATCAGGTTGGTGTTCTCGTGACCGCCCTTCCCTCATTCGTGTCGGCCACTGTCCCAGTGGTTCAGCGTGGCGTGACCGCCAACGATCTGCCCGCGTTGGCCAATGATGCGACCGGCTCCGATTGGCTTGTCACCCAAGCGAACAACGCCTTGGCCCCGGCGCGTCTTTGGCAGATGCTACTGGATACGAAGACGTTCGGCCCGCACTGACAGCGGGGAACCCACCCGGCTCACGGCATAGCTTGTCGGTACGCCTTTGGGCTCAAATGGCGGAAACGGCGAAAGACCTTGCCGAAGTGATTCGCGTTGGCAAACCCACAAGCGTCGGCAATCCCTTTCAACGGCTCGCGGGTAGTGAGCAGCATGCGTGCGGCCTCATGAACGCGGACCTCGGTCGCAAAATGCGCAGGCGTCTTACCGGTCTGGCTCCGGAAGAACCGACTGAAGTGGCAGCGACTCATGCCGTGTCCGGCGGCGAGCGCCTCGACCTCGATGGCGTCGGGAAGACTTGCGACAATACGGGAGCGGACTTCGTCCAACAACCGCTGCCTCCCGCTTGAGTCGGTAGGCTCGCTGAGCGCCCGCCGTTCGCATGCCTGAACGAATCGGAACAGCTCCAACTCCACCTCGAACGGGTCGCAGAAATCCTTCTTGATCGCGCCACGGATCAAACGCAAAGCGCCAGCTGCCAGCCGGCTGTCCGGCGAAACGTCGAACCGTGGCCCGGCGACCGCCACCAACTGGGTGATTCTGGCCACCAGGTACGGGTGGTGCAGGCCAATCCACCCGAAGGTCCAGCCAGGCGATTTTGGTGGGAGGTAGCACCGGTCAAGCGAGGGGGTGGTCGAGAAGAACACGCTACCTGGGCGGGCCTGTTGCGGCGTCTGGCCAGCAAATTGGAAACAGCCCCAGCCGGCCATCGTGAGCTGGCAGTAGAGCACTGGCTCGTGCTCGGCCTCCAAGCACCTGACCAGATCCCAGCCATGACCGGGCGCATGAGTCGCGGTCTCGATGCCGCCAAGATAGCTTGTTCTCGGGGCCCACCACGAAGGGGCATGCGCCTGCGCACGCGAAAGCTCGGTGAGGTATTGGACCGCCGACTCCCACTCGGGCGGCGGAATCGGAACGATAGCGTGAACTGGCGCGTCGCGACGAGAAAGCATGGGCCAGGGCCCGCGTCGACGCGCCAAAATGGGTGACTCTCCTGCGAACTGGGACGCGCTGACGTCCGCAAGACACATGGCGATGGGGCTCCTGGCCCTGGCGGACCCGCAACGCGTCGCGCCTGCCGACTTGGTATGGAGCAAATCCATACCCTTCTATTGGACGTCCCCCCCCCAATT
>JADGRD010000365.1 GCA_017881285.1 Pseudomonadota bacterium
AGGGCGTCGAGGTTGACGAAGGAGTGCTCCGGGTGACGCGGGACGAGGAGATTCAGAAAATTCGCGCCGATGAACCCGGCACCGCCGGTGACAAGGATTTTCATGGTGCTATCCAGGTCAAACCATACCTCAATCCAGGGGATTTTCCCCGGCTAAGCAGCGTGCCGGCCATGGGGCCGACGTGCTAGACGACTGACCTTGATGATGCGAGCGCAGTCCAGACGCCCGGAACGGAACGATTGGGTGACGGCCAAGCGCTACTGGCGCGCGGTCTGGCCCGCCATTGGATTTCCATAGAAGATAGAGAAGAACCTCCGCGCGACCGGCTGACGGCGGGGCGATGACGCATGCGTCGAAACTCTCCGTCGCGCCGCAGGCACCTCCTCGACCGGTTCCCGCCCGAGGCTAGAGTCGCAAGGCATGGCTCTCCTCCGTAGCGTGAACGAATGTTCGCGCAAGCGCCGCGGGCTGGTACACCTGTTAGCCAAGGCCACCCATGAACATCATCGACCCTCGCACCGTCCACGTCCTCAAGAACCCAGTCGCCTTCGCGCTCCAGGTGCTGAAAGCCTTCCAGGCAAACCAGGGCCTGCTCCTCGCCGGCGCGGTCGCTTACTATGCGCTGCTCTCCATCGTGCCGCTGCTCATCCTCATGGTCATCGCGCTGTCGCAGGTGATCGACCAGGATGTGCTCTTGGCAACGTTGCGCCAGGCACTGGAATACGTGGTGCCGGGCCAAGGCAAGGCGGTGGTGGCGGAGCTACGGAGGTTCCTCGAGCACCGCGAGGTGATCGGCTGGGTGCTGCTCGTCACGATGCTGTTTTTCAGCTCGCTCGGCTTCAAGGTGCTGGAGAGCGCGATCTCGGTGATTTTCCTGCACCGTGTGGCCAAACGCAGGCGGCACTTCCTCGTTTCCCTGCTGCTGCTGCCCTTCAGCTACATCGCTTTCATCGGCGCGACGCTGTTCGTGGGTACGTTCGTGATGGCCGACCTGGTGACGATAGGCGGCGCGAATCTCGCTTTCCTGGGGCATACCTGGTCGCTGAGCGGTTTCTCGCGCTTGTTGATCTACCTCGCCGGCGTGACCGTGGAAATACTGCTCATCTCGGCGATCTACTACTTCATGCCGGTAGGCAGGTTGTCGGCGCAGCACGCGCTGATCGGCGGCACCACGGCGGGCCTGCTTTGGGAATTCATCCGCCGTGGGCTGCGCTGGTATTTCGGCTCGCTGTCGCAAGTGAGCGTGGTGTACGGCTCGCTCACCACGGGCATCATCGTGCTGCTCAGCCTGGAAATGGCCGCCACGCTGCTGCTGCTGGGCGCGCAGGTGATTGCGGAATACGAAAGGATCGAGACGGGAAAAGCCGCGGCTGCCAATGTGCACTGAAGTCGTCTGCATCCGCCAAACTCAGCGAACGTCTGCGGCGCACCGCGCGTGGGTACCTCGACAGACGACACCCGCCTACAGGATTCCGCCCCCACGTCGGCCGGCCGGCACCCCTTGGTCGATCTTGCCGCCGGCGCGCCGACGCTTCGTGAACGAATAGGGTCAATTCCCCGGAATTACGGGTGGCCCAGGAGTTGCGTTGGGTAGGGACCATGCGTAGCCCATCGCCGCAACGATGTCTACCTGCGTCAGCCAAGGAGAAGCAGAGGACGAACCCAGTTTGTTCGCTTCTGATCGTTGAAAACGAGCCGGCGCACGCCGAGGCCATCCGGGGCGCCTTCCTGGCGGCCAACCGCGATGTGACCATCGAAATCGTCGGCACGTTACGCGAGTACCGCGACGTTGTGGCCGTACGACCACCGCATATCGCCCTCTTGGAGCTGAATTTGCCGGATGGAAGCGCTGTCGAGATCCTGACGTCACCCGCGGAGGAAGGCCTTTTCCCCGTCGTCATCATGGCAAGTTGCGGCAGCGAGCAGATTGCCGTCGAGGCGATCAAGGCGGGCGCTATGGACTTTGTGGTCAAGTCGCCCGAGGCCATCGCCGGCGTGCCCCACACGGTCGAGCGCGTTCTGCGCGAGTGGAGACTGGGCAAGGAAGGCAAGCAGGCGGCAGAGGCGCTGCGGGAGAGCGAGGAAAGGTTTCGAATCCTCTTCGAGCAGGCAGCGGACTGCATCCTTCTACTGGAGGTCCCTCCTGAGGGTATCCCCGTGATCCGGGATGCGAACAGCGCGACCTTCAGGCTCCTCGGCTTCGAACGGGACGAGTTGATAGGCCAGTCGGTGTCTTTTATCGAGGTGGCGCCGGGTCCTGCCAAACTAGTCGAATTGAGGCGGCGAAATATCCTTTCCGGAATGGAGAAACTGTTTGAGGTGAAGCACCGGTGCAAGGACGGCACGATCCTGGACTTCGAGTGCTCGGTGAGGGAGATGCAAATCGGTGCGAAGACTCTTGCCATTTCGGTCGAGCGCGACATCACCGAGCGCAAGCGAGCCGCGGAGGCGCTGCGGGAGAGCGAGGTGAGATACCGCTCGCTGTTTCAAGGAACTGCCGATGGCATCCTGATCGCCGACCTCGAAACGAGGATGTTCAGGTACGCGAATCCCGCCCTCTGTCGCCAGCTCGGATATTCCGAGGCTGAGCTGCAAACGATGGGTGTACCCGACATCCACCCGAAGGCTGATCTGCCACGGCTCACGGCCGACTTCGAAACTCACGGCAAAGGCGACGTTTTCCTGAATGCGGACATGCCGTGTCTCAGGAAGGACGGTACCGTTGTCTATGCCGACGTCAACGTCCGCAGAATGGCTGTCGATGGCAGGTTGTGCAACGTGGGCTTCTTCCGGGACGTCACCGAGCGCAAGCGAACAGAGGCGGAACTGCGCTTCGGGAATCTCATGCTGTCAACCCAGCAGGAAGTGTCGATCGACGGAATCCTCGTGGTGGATGACCACGGCAAAATAGTTTCGTCCAATCGGCGGTTCGCCGACATGTGGGGTATTGCACTCGACATCATGGAATCCAAGTCCGATGAACGCGCACTGCAAACGGTGATGGAAAAGTTGGCAGATCCGGAGGAGTTCATCAATAAGGTCAACCATCTCTACGCGTCTCATGATGAGAGGAGCCGGGAAGAGATAGCTCTGAAAGATGGCAGGACGTTCGACCGTTACTCGGCCCCGATGATCAGCGCAGCCGGCAAGTACTTTGGCCGCGTGTGGTACTTCAGAGACGTCACCGAACGCGAGCAGGCCGAGGCGGCTCTGCGCGCGAGCGAGGAGCGTTTCCGCACCATCATCGAGAACATGCGGGACTTCGTCTTCGTGGCGGGCGCGGATGGCGCGATCACGCTGGTGAACCCGGCCGGCGTCGCGATGCTGGGATACGAGAGCGAGCCGGAACTGCTGGGCCAGAACATGCGCACGACCGTCTGTGCGGGGCCGGACGGCCACGACACAATGATGCAGGCCCTGGCGCACACCGGCTTCGTGTCCGACTACCGCATGGACTTCAAGCGAAAGGACGGCTCGCAGCTCATCGCCGAGGGGAGTGTCCGCTTGCTCAAGGATCGGGAGGGTGTACCGGCCGGTATCGAGTGCGTCGGCCACGACATGACGGAGCGCATTCGGACCGAGCAGGAACTGCGCCTGGCCAAGGAGGCCGCCGAGGCGGCCACCGTCGCCAAGAGCGAGTTCCTGGCCAACATGAGCCACGAGATCCGCACGCCCATGAACACCATCGTCGGCCTCAGCTACCTGACTCTCAAGACCGAGCTCGGCCCCAAGCAGCGCGACCATATTGAGAAGATCCAGTCCGCCGGCCACAACCTTCTGGGGCTCATCAACGACATCCTGGACTTCTCCAAGATCGAGGCGCACAAGCTGGACATCGAGTCGACGTCCTTCGATCTCGACGAGGTTCTGACCAGCGTCGCCGAGGTCATCTCCATGAAATCGCAGGAGAAGGGACTGGAGTTGCACTTCCACACCGCCGCGAACGTGCCGCGGGCTCTGGTAGGCGACCCTTTGCGCCTGGGCCAGGTCCTGCTGAATCTCGCCGGCAATGCCGCGAAATTTACCGAGCGCGGCGAGATCGTCGTGGCCACGGAATTGGTCTCGCGGGATGGGCAGCAGGTCAGCTTGCGCTTCTCGGTGCGCGACACGGGACCGGGTATCAGCAAGGAGCGGCAGGTCCAGTTGTTCCAGCCTTTCGTCCAGGCAGACAGCTCGACCACCCGCAGATTCGGCGGCACCGGGCTGGGGCTGGCGATCTGCCGGCAACTTGTGGAGTTGATGGGCGGCGAGATCGGCGTCGAGAGCACCCCTGGCGCCGGCAGCACGTTCTCCTTCACCACGACGCTGGGACTGCGGGCCGAAAGCGGGGACCGCACCCGCTCGGTCCCGGTGGATCTGCGGGGCATGAGGGTACTGGTGGTGGACGACGACCGGACCGCGCAGGACATCCTGCGGTCGGTACTGGCCGGCATGTCTTTCGAGGTGACGGCTGTGGGCTCGGGCCAGGAGGCGCTCGACGAACTGGCCGCGGCCCGACGCCCATACCGTCTGGTGCTGATCGATTGGCGTATGCCCGACATGGACGGAATCGAGACCTCACGCCGGATCAGATCCGACCCCAGGCTGGCCCCTGTCCCCAAGATCATCCTCGTCTCGGCCCATGGCAACGAAAAAGCCATGCGCGAGGCCGAGGCTCTCGGACTGGAGGGGTTCCTGGTCAAGCCCATCGGCGTCTCGCTCCTGCTGGACACGATCGTGGATACCTTCGGACGCGAACAACTTCCGGTGGTGGGTGCGGCGGCAGTGTCGCGGCGGGCGGGGGAACGGCCGCCCAAACTGGCCGGAGCGCGGGTGCTGGTGGTGGAGGACAACGCGATCAACCAGGAGGTCGCTCAGGGGATGCTGGAGGGATTCGGGCTGGCGGTGGAAATCGCCGGCGACGGCCAGCAGGCGATCGACA
>JADGRD010000366.1 GCA_017881285.1 Pseudomonadota bacterium
GCCAGGCGGACCTCGGGACAGAGGCAGAGTGGCAGGTCCTCGGATCGCTTCATGCGCACCGGCGAGGCAAGGGCCCAGTGCTCCCGAGCAGCGCCGCTTTCGCTTGCCAAGGACCATCGGGGAAAGGATACGCGCCCGCGGCCGACTACCGTGCGGTTTCGTTCCCGTGGTATAGGTAGCCGCGCTTTTCGCGCCGGTAGCGTCCATGAGCGACACGCAGAGTTCAACAGGCAAGCGATTTGGCTGGCTCGCGTATCCATTGCTGATGTT
This sequence comes from Pseudomonadota bacterium, assembly GCA_017881285.1. Taxonomy (GTDB): domain Bacteria; phylum Myxococcota_A; class Polyangia; order Fen-1088; family Fen-1088; genus Fen-1118. The sequence continues at coordinate 271 of JADGRD010000366.1, forward strand.
CGCGGCGAGCAGGGCGCTCCTCCTTGTCTTCGCGAAGGCGGGCCCCATCTTCGGGCCGCGCATCAGTTCCGATCTTGCCCTCTCCCGATCGTTTCAGGATTCCTATCCGACTTGGGCATCCCTGGCCCACGGCGATATCGCCACCTACGCCCGCATCGCGCGCAGTGGCTACGTCGCGCTGGCTGACGTCCCGTATTTCCCGCTCCTTCCCTGGCTCGGCAAAGGGTTCAGCCCAATTCTGGGATCCGTCGAGCTCGGATTGCTGGCCAGCTCGCTGGTCTTTTGCGCGTTGGGATTCGTGGGCGTCTATCGCCTCTTCGAGCAATTGCGCGGTCCCGCTGCGGCCCGCTGGGGACTGGCGTTGGTGGCCGCGTTTCCGCTCTCCTACCATCTGTCCGATGGCAGTGCCCTCGGCTGTCTGCTGGCCTTTCCCGCCTGGGGGATGCTTTTGGCGGTACGCGGCCGGCCGCTTGGTGCAGCCATCGTGCTGTCGCTGGGTGTGCTCGCTCACCCCGCCTGCCTCTTCGCGACGATCGCGACGGCTTGGCCTCCAGCCATTCCGCAAAGGCAGTCCAGCGCGACTTGGATGCCGCGGCTCTATTCCCTGCTTCCGGCCGTCGTCTTCGTCGGCTACATGCTCTTCTTCGCATCGCGTTTCCATGCGACTCCGGCTGGTTTCCGAGCGGCCTTCCTCTTCACAACCCCGAAGACCCTGACCGCGGCCTGGTTCGCGATGACGGTTGCGTTCGGCCTGCTGATGGGATCGGGTGTGCTCTTCCTCGCACGCCTGCCAGGGCTGCGGACGGTTGCCCTCGTGGGCGTGGCGCAACTCTTGTGCGCGCTTATTCCCGGGGAGCCAGTCTCCGCCTATGCGCTTGCCGCCTGCGGCCCGGCGTTTCTCGCCTGGGGCGACCTGCTTGCGAGGCGCGAAGTGCTGCGTGGGCCCGCGCTGGCGATGTTGTCGATTCATCAAGGGCTGCTGCTCTACTGCTTCACCCACTTCGTGCGTCTGTCATGAGCGAAGCGACATCTCCCACTCTCGCGTGGAGAAGACAGCTCGCGCGCTGGCGATGGGTGCTTTTCCCGCTGGGTCTGTGGGCCGCCACCCGCCTGTCCTACCTCCTGCTCGGCTATCTCTCCCTCAAGCTCATGCCCGGGTTGCGTGGCAGTGCGAGCGAGCCGTTGCGGCCCTACCCGTCGCTCGACGCGCTCTGCTGCTGGGACTGTGGTTGGTACGATCGCCTGGCCCGGATCGGGTTTCACCATGTGTCCGACGCCAATTTCTGGCCAGGCTTGCCCTTCGCCGCGCGCTACCTGTCGAAACTGACCGGCGCCCCCGCGGGCCTGGCGGTGCTCATGGTCGCGAACTTGGCGTGTCTGGGCGCGTACATCACGATCTACCGGCTCTTCCTGCGCCTCGATGGCCAACGGGCGGCGCGAGCGGGAATGATCCTCTTCGCGGCTTATCCTTTCGCCTACTACCACGCGTCTGGGTACCCCGAGACCATCATGATCTTCTCCTCGGCCTTGTCGGTATCCCTGGCCATGGCGGGGCGTCACGTCTGGGCCGGGATCGTGCTCGGCCTCGGAATCATGTCCCGGCACCTGACCGTGTTCCTTGGGGCCGGTATGCTTGCCGCACAACTGCGCCAGCGTGGCCCGCGCCGTTTTTTCGCCAGCCCGTCGTTCCTGGCCCTCGGGATACCCTTTCTCATCGTCGGGCTGTACCTCATCTGGTGCCATGTGCATTTGGGCGACGCACTGGCGTTCTGGAGAGGACGATATGCCTGGGGTCGTGTCGCCTGGTGGAACATGTTCGATGTGCTCCGTAACTACAAGAGCCGGCCTCACATCGTGAGCTTCATCCCGTTCGCGTTGATTCCAACCGTTGGCGCGGTCTGCCTGCTGAAATCGCGCAAGTACGCCGAGCTGGCCGCGGCGGCCCTGCCTCTGGCCGCCGTCCTCTGGGTGATCGGCGCCTTCGCGATCGGGCGATACTCCGCGTCCTGTTGGCCGGCCTTCCTGCCGCTCGGCAAATGGTACGAACGCCATCCGCGCTGGCAGGTTCCGATGCTCTTGTTCTTCGGACTCGCCCAAGGCTGGTACTTTTTCCTGCACTCGCACCACTACGAGATCCAGTAGCCGCTTCCTACAAGACTTGATTGGCGCTCTGGGCCGAATTCGTGGCATACTCCGTCACCATGCGAATCATCAGACGCTACTCGAACCGCAAGCTGTACGACACGCAGGAGAGCCACTACGTGACTCTCAGCCAGGTTGCTGCTCTCGTCCGCAACGGCGAAGAGATCCGAGTCATTGCCAAGGACACCAACAGCGATCTGACAGCCGCGACCCTCGCCCTCATCATCTTCGAGGAAGAGAAGCGTGGCCCGCGCCTTCCGGTCGCCGGCCTCCGCCGCATCATCCAGACCGGCCAGATCTAGTTCTCTTCGCGGGAGCGGATCGCGCCTTGTGCCCCGGCCGTTCGGGGGGAACGAGGCATGCCTTGCCGTGCCCGATGAGATCCCGGTGTCCCATGCGAGCCAGCGCCTGGCGCAGCACCGGCCAGTTTTCCGGATCGTGGTAGCGCAGGAATGCTTTCTGTAGCCGCCGCCGGGTTTCGCCCTTGACGGTGTGGACGGTGGCGCCCGCCGAGCGCTGGAGTCGCGAGAGCGGGTCGCGCTCGCTGTGGTACATGGCGGTGGCCAGGGCCATGGGTGTGGGCAGGAAGGCCTGGACCTGATCGGGCCGGAAGCCGTTGCGCTTGCACCACAGCGCCAGCCTCACCATGTCCTCGTCGGTGGTGCCGGGGTGCGCGGCCATGAAGTAGGGGATGAGGTACTGCTCCTTGCCGGCCTGGCGCGAAAACCGGTCGAACATCGCGCGGAATTCCTCGTAGCGGCCGACGCCCGGCTTCTGCATCTTGCCCAGCGGACCGGGCTCGGTGTGCTCGGGCGCGATTTTCAGATACCCGCCCACGTGGTGCTGGGCCAGCTCCTCGACGTACGTGGGGGACTTGACCGCCAGGTCGAAACGGATGCCGGAACCGATGGTGATCTTCTTGATGCCGCGGACCTGGCGGGCCCGCCGATAGAGATTCACCAGCGGCGCGTGGTCGGTGCCGAGGTTGGGGCAGATCTCCGGATGCACGCAGGACAGGCGGCGGCACGCGGCCTCGATCTCCGGCGAGCGACAGGCCATCTGGTACATGTTGGCGGTCGGCCCGCCCAGGTCAGACACCACGCCGGTGAACCCCGGGGTTTGGTCGCGCACGGCCTCGATCTCGCGCAGCACCGATTCCTCGGACCGGCTTTGGATGATGCGGCCCTCGTGTAGGGTCAGCGAGCAGAAGGTGCAACCGCCGAAGCAGCCGCGCATGATGCTCACCGAGCTCTTGATCATCTCGTAGGCCGGCAACGACTGGCCGGCATAGCGCGGATGTGGCCGCCGCGAATAGGGCAGATCGTAGACACCGTCGAGGTCCGCCGTGGGCAGGGGCAGCGCGGGCGGATTCAGCCAGACGTCGCGGTCGCCGTGGCGTTGCACGAGCGGCCGCGCGTTGCCGGGGTTGGATTCGAGATGCAGCACGCGCGAGGCATGGGCGTAGAGCAGCGGCGAGCGGGTGACCGCCTCGCAGGACGGCAGGCGCACCACCGTGGCCTGGGGAGCGAGGCCGGCGGCAAAGAGCCGCGCCTCGGGAGTGCGCGCGTCGAGCTCGGCGAAGCCTTCGGGTCTCCACCCGGCCGGCCGGACCAAGGCGGTGCCGCGCAGGTCGGTCAGTTGCTCGGGCTTCTCCCGGCGGGCGAGGCGGTGGGCGATCTCGACGATCTGGTGTTCACCATTGCCGAAGACCAGGAGGTCCGCCTTGGCGTCGAGGAGAATCGAGCGGCGAACCTTCTCGGACCAGTAGTCGAAGTGGGCGACGCGCCGCAGGCTGGCCTCGATGCCGCCGAGGACGACGGGCACGTCGGGGAAGGCCTCGCGGCAGCGTTGCGCATAGACGATGGCCGCGCGGTCCGGGCGCAGCCCCGCCCGACCGTCGGGAGAATAGGCGTCGTCGCTGCGGATGCGCCGCTCGGCGGTGTAGTGGTTGACCATCGAATCCATGTTGCCGGCGGTGACGCCGAACATCACCGCGGGTTTGCCGAGGGTCGTGAAGGCGTCGGCCGATCGCCACGGCGGCTGCGCGATAATGCCCACGCGGAAGCCCTGTTCCTCGAGCACGCGGCCGATGAGGGCGGCGCCGAAACTGGGGTGGTCCACATACGCGTCGCCGGTGACCAGAATCACGTCACAAGCGTCCCAGCCTAGGGCGTCCATCTCCCGCGGCGACATGGGGAGAACCGGCGCGGCGCCGAGGCGCTTGGCCCAGTGGGTTCGGTGCGCGAACAGTGTCGGCCGCAAGCGACTGGGCGAAACGATCTGCCAGCGCTGTTCGGGACGGAAACGGCCGGGGCGGTTTTTGGTCATGGGTTTCGCCGGACCAGCCTAGCAGTACTGGTTGGAATTCGCCTTCGGGAGTCGGGCGACAAGCCGGGCTGGGAGCAAGGAGGGCCGACTAGCGCCTGCACGCCCTGCCACCCCACCCCGCGGCTTCGCCGCGCGCGTCGCCGGACCGGAATGTACTGATGTACTTGAGGACG
>JADGRD010000367.1 GCA_017881285.1 Pseudomonadota bacterium
CGGGCCCGCCGCGATGAGCGTGCGGCCCAAGGCCCGTTTTCGCTCGGTGCACGAGCTTGGGCGCGCCATTTTTCCGTTCGCTTCCGCCGAAGGGCAGCGCCAGCTCGACGATTACTACCGCTCCGAACCCGAGGAGGGCTGGCCCGAGCGAGCGAACGCACGACGGCAGAGTGCGGGTTTCGGGGCCGGGCTGTCCGCGCCGCCCACGCTGCGGCAACCCGATGAGCCGCCGCCCGCGTGGCAAGCGCGCACCACTCGCACCTCGGCGCGCGGACACCACTCGGGGTCTGGGCCAGCGGATGGCCGGGCGGCGCCGGCCGTGCGTTCGCGCGGAGTCTTGTACTCGGTGGCGATTGGCGCGGTGCTGGCCGCCGCCACCTTGGCGATTCTGCTTCTCTTGCTTCGCCCGTGATGCCCGGCTCCCGCAATGATTCTTGCAATCCGGTGGCGTGGAGGGCAGCTTACCGGCCGTGCAACCAACCGTCCTGCTGTTCGACGTTGACGGAACCTTGGTAACAACCAGCGGCGCCGGCCGGCGCGCTGTCGAGCGCGCCTTCGAATTGCGCCACGGAACGAAGGACGTGCTGGCGTTTTCCTTCGGCGGCATGACCGATAAGGCCATCGTGCGTAGCGGCCTGCTGGCCTTGGGCCGGACCTTCGCGAGCGAAGTCGAGCTGGTCGCCGAGATGGAGGCGACGTTGGCCTTCTACCTCGAGGTGCTGGCCGACGAGGTGGCCCACACGCGCATTCGCATCCACGACGGGATGGAGCGGGCCATGGACATGGCCGAGGCGCGCCAGGACGTTGCCTTGGGCCTGGGCACCGGAAACATCCGCAAGGGCGCCGAGATCAAGTTGGGGAGCGTCGGCATCTATCACCGCTTCACCTTCGGCGGGTTCGGCGACGATTCCATCGAGCGCCCCACGCTGCTCATGGCGGGTGCGCGGCGAGGCGCGGACAAGCTGAGGGTTCCCATCGAGGACTGCCGGATCGTGGTGATCGGCGATACGCCCAAGGATGTGGCCGGGGCCAGGGCCATCGGCGCCGATTCGATCGCCGTGGCGACCGGCATGCACGACATCGCCGAGCTCGAAGCGTGCGAGCCCACGGCCGCCTTCGTCAACCTGGCCGACGCCGGCGCGGAGATGGCGCTGTTCGGACGCTAGGCATCCGGGAGAGCGGCGCTCGGCTTCCTCGGGCGGGATGGGGACGGCCCCTCGGCGGCCGCATGCCAACGGCCGCGCTACGCGCGTCCATGGCACGCTCGGCTGCTGGGGCCTCCCGCGACCAGCCGAGCTGGTCGCCGGCCCCGTCCCGAACTCGCTAGCAACCGAGCGCGGACGCTCGGTGCGCGAGTTCTACACGGGCGGACCCTGCCTCGGAATCGTCCCCATCCCGCCCGCGCGCCGAGCTTGCGTACGCGAATGAAGTCGCGGTTGTCCCGACGTAGCCTGAAACGGAAACATCGGAAGGGCCGGCCCCTGCTCAGAATCGGACGGCGCGCAGGGTGAGGAAAGCTCCCCGACCGTCGGCGTGAGGAGCTGCTCCGGCCGTCCGCGGCCGGATGCCAAGCGACGACCGAGAACGCGATGGACACGCGAAGCGTGGCCGTTGGCGTTCGCCCGGCGGGCGGGGAACTTTCCTCACCCGTTGCAGCCGTCCGCGCACCGCAACCGCGCGCCGCTCTCCTTAGTCGCCAGCTGGAGGCCCGGAAGCCTAAGCCGGGATGCGAACCAGGATTCGCTCTCCGTCCACGATGGTCTGGTAGGTCTCGAGAGGGCGCGGCGGCGGGCCCGACAGGACCTTGCCGGTCAGGTCGAAGAGGCCGTCATGGCACGGACATTCGATCTTCTGGCGCTCGGGCGAGTAGTTGATGTCGCATTGTTCGTGCGGGCACTTGGCCTCGAAGGCGTGGGCCGAGTCGTGCCCGTCCCGCACCAGGAGCAGCTCCTTGCCGCGAATTCGGGTGACCATCGACCCGCCGACCGTCTGGAGCTTGGGCGCCTTGGCGAGGGGCACGGCGACCCAGCTCTTGCCACCGGCCGCGACGGACCTGGGCCAGACGATGAGGGCGAGGAAGGCACCGGTCGCAGCGGTGAAGAACCCGCGGCGGGGAACGTCCGCGGGCGCCGGCGACGTTGCAACACGAGAACATGGATGATGAGACATGGCTAGTGGCTCCTCGTGATGTTGAAACCGATGGTGAGCTTGCTCCACGGGTTGTCGGTGTTGGTGATGTAGCTGTCGGCCGTCAGGTTGGTCGAGTTGCCCTGGTAGGCCGTGTTGCCACAAACCACCGCGAACGTGTGCCGGCTGGTGATGTACTTCAGACCGCCCGAAAAAGTTGGGTTCTTGGAGCAATAGCCGGCGGTGCAGGAGACGAGCTCGGCGTCAATGGCCAGCGGCGCGGCGATGCGTACCTCGGCCCCCGCGCCAAGGGCGACGGACCAGGCCTTGTCCTGGTTGTACTTGGCGTCGTTCGTCGAGCTCGAGTGGTAGAAGGCTCCGGCCGTGACCAGCAGCCGGTTGAAGAACAGGCGCGTGGCCAGGAGCTGGCCGTAGAAGCCCGCGGCATCCTTGGCGTTGGGCTGGGAGAACCAAGTGACGCCGCCGCGAACGGCCAGATCCACGGCGGTGCTGGCCTGGTGCAAGACCTGGTAGCGGGCGTCGAGCTCGTAGGTGTCGGTCCGCGACGAACCGGCACGGTAGAGGCCGATGTCCAGATCATCGATCACGCCATAGCGGAAGCCGAGGCCGACGCGAACCGCGCTGTCGAGGCCGAGGAAGCTGTTCCCCATGTCGGCAGCGGAGTGGCTGCTCGAGCTGTCGTAGATCGGCGAGGTGGAGCGGTGATCGATGACCAGTTCCCAGCCGCCGGCATGGTGCGTACGCGCGGTCGGCAGCGCCAGAATGCGGACGGGAGTAGGGAAGCTGGCGCCGTACCAGGCGGCCGTGGGATCTTCCGTCTCCTGCAGGTCCACGACCTCGTTCAGGACTTCGATATCGCTCTCGGGGGGCTTGGCCACGGCCGGGAGCGGGGCGGGCGGGGCTGGGCGGGATGCGGCGGGTTCGTCCGCGGTTTCGGCGGCCAGTGTGAAGAAGATGGCGAGAAGAGCGATGTTCGTCATGGGCACCCTGGTAGAGAACGGTGGCGGTGGAGCGGCGTCAGAAGCGGACCGAGGTCGTCAGTTGTTGGGCGCGCCGGCGTTGACCCAGCTTTGGAAGTTCTGCCGGTCGAGATCGGTGAGATCGACGCCGGGGCTGATGGGCATGGTCTTGCTCTGAATCTTGGTATTGGCCGCGGCGGCGTTGGCCTTGACCTTGTCGTAGGTGTCGAGCCCGATGCCCATGACGGGACTATCGCCGCCGTGGCAACCCGAGACCGTGCAGCTAGCCGCCATCATGTGTGCGATGGTCTGGGCATAGCTGACAGCGGACGTCTGGAAGTCACCCGCGGGGTTCTGCTTGTCGCCACAGCCCAGGGCGAGGGCGGCGGCAAGCGCGCCGAGTGCAAGAAGGCTTCGGAAATGAACCATGGTTGCTCCGTTTTTCCCGATCTGTACCTTGCCGACGGCACCGGCAGGCACGTAAGACGACGGGTTCCAAGAGTTTCCCCGATTCGCGGGGGGAAGCAAGCGCCTTTGCCGGCGGCCTGGTCAATCGCCGGGATCGGTCCGCACCATCACGCGCCCCAGGTTCGGAATCTGGCCGCGCAGGGTTCGTTCGATCTTCTCGGTGAAATCGTGTGCGTCCTTGACCGAGGTCGTGGCGGGCAGGGCGCAACGGAAGGAGAGCGACAATTCGGAGCCGGAACGTCTGATTTCAACGTCCTGCGGCGTGATTCCTCGCTCGGAGAAATCGGGCATGCACAGCAGCACCTCGTGGACGTGGGCTGCTTCGTCGGGGCTGGCCGAGGAGGTGCCCCGTTGGCGGCCGGCCGGTTCGATGTGGGGTGTGACCCGCGCGAGGCGGGGGTGCGCCCGGCGGAGCTCTTCATCGATGTCCGCGAACCGGCGATGTGCCTCCCCGAGCGGCAGGTTAGCGTCCATCTCCAGGTGTAGCTCCAGCGCTAGGCGTTCCCCCTCTTCGTAGACGAAGAGGTTGTGGGCGGAGGCGCCGTGCGCGGCCGCGATTCTGCGCGCGGAGGCGAGGATGTCCTCGCCTCCGGTCTCGGCGGGCTCGACATGAACCACGATGTCGGTGGCAGGCAACTCGCGCTTGATGGCGGCTTCCGCCCTGCAGGCGATCTCGTGACCGCGCTCCAGGGACTCGGTGTGATCCACGACCAGAACCAGATCGACGAAGAGCTCGGGGCCACTTCGCCGCACACGAACCTGCCGCGCCTCGCGCACGCCGTCGACCCGTGCCAGACTGGCGATGCGCGCGGGCATGTTCGTGGGGACGGTGTCGAGTAGATCGGCGATGGCCTTCTTGCCCAGGTTGAGGCTCACCACCACGACGACCACCGCCACGCCCAACGCGGCGACCGCATCGGCCTTGCCGAGCCACGGGGTGGCGAAGGCGTGCGCGGCCTGCACGCCGAGTAGACCCAGCAGAACCACCAGCGAGGACCAGATGTCGGTTGAGAAGTGCAGGGCATCCGCCGCGAGAGCCTGGCTGTCGTGCTTGCGGGCCACGCGCTGGAGCGCGCGCGATCGCGAATAGTCCACGAAGATGGACATGATGACGACCAGGAATGACCACAGGTTGGCGTCGACGTGAATCTCCATCCGAAAAAAGAGGCGCGCGATGCCCTCCTTGATAATCCACACGCAGGTCGCGAGCAGAAGCGCGGTTTCGAACAAGGCGGAAAGGTTTTCGATCTTGCCGTGGCCGTAGGCGTGCTCCTGGTCGGCGGGGCGGCTGCTCACCCTGACCGCCCACAGGGTCACCA
>JADGRD010000368.1 GCA_017881285.1 Pseudomonadota bacterium
TGCACCCTTCGCTGGGTTCTCTCCTAACATATAGCGGCATCCGCGCTTTCCTCGCCGCGCAAGGCGGTGGCGGCGATGGCACGGGTGCGCATCCCCGCCGATACTGCCGCCATCGATCCCGCCGTGACGCACTTAGAGGAAACGTTCGAGGTAGGTTGTCGCCGAGGCCGGCGTCAACTCGACCTGTTCGGCCAGCGGCAGCAGAAACGAGGGCATTTGCTGGATGCCCGGCACGACGATCTCCAGGCGGCGGTGGCTCCCTTCTTCCAACCATTCACGCACGATCTCGTTGACCTCGGCGTCGCTCATGCTGTACCCGATGGCCACCAGCTGGTCGACGCGGGCCAGGCTGCCGCGGAAATATTCCAGCCGGCGGCGCTGCATGAGCTGCGGGAAGGGATCGGTCAGGCGGGACACGCTGGCGCGCAGGGTGCGGCCGAGCATTCGTGGCTGGTTGTTGCCGTCGATGTACGGGATCTGGTTGGTGATCGCCAGGGCGTCGGGCACCAGGCTGGCGGCCAGCGTGGCGTCGAGCAGGCCCTCGTTCGCGATCTGGAGCGCGTCGATGATGGCGTCGAAGGTCTCGTCGTCCGGCTTGAGCCGGATGAGGTCACGGGTTTCGCCCAGCACGAAGATGTCGAGGGCGCCCTGCAGCTTGAGCAGGTTGATGCCGGGCCAGCCCGGCACGCAGAAGGGCAGTTCGCCGCTCGCCATCTCCGCGTCGGTCAGCACCTCGGCCGTGAGGGTGGCGATGACGGCACCCGCGGCGTTCCGGCAGGGCAGGGAGAGCGTGTGGGGCGAGAAGCCGCAATTGATCTCGATGCCGAAGAGGGCGGCGATGCACTCGACGAGCACGTCGTGGTTGAGCGAGAAAACCCAGAGCGGGCGGTTCTGCCGCGCGAGCGGCACGATGCCCTCGAAATACTGCAAGCCCTCGCGGTAGGAATTCCGGCGCTCGACCTGCCGGCGGTAGAGCATCTGGTACACGATCTGCGCGAGCCAGGCGTAGAGGGCGTGGTAGGCCTTGGCGAAACCCTTGCGGGCATCGTCGAGGTAGCGCGCCTCGAGATGCGCGAGCAGGACCTCGTAGTCAAACTCCTCCTCGGTGAGGAAGCGCGCCACGTCCTCGATGACCTCGCCGGGGTGGCCAAAGCCACGCGCCCGCCAGGTGTCGTTCAGCTTGCGCAGCGACGGTGGCGACAGCCAGGCCAGGATCTCGGCGTTCATGTCCGCGCGCAGGGGCATGCCCAATTCGCGGGAAGCGCCTGCGCCAAGGAGGAGAGCCGTGAGCACGGAGAGCAGGCTAACAAATTTCGCATGCCGGCGCCTCATGCCCCTGTGATTCAGCTACGCCCTGGTCGGTCCCGGCTCCGCCCTGGCGCAAGTGGGCCGCAGCTACGCCGTCCGTGGCCGAGCTGACCACGGCCATCGCCAGGTTCGAGGCGGCGGTGGCCTGAGACCTGCGGTAGCCGGAGCACGGAAAGCGGGGTCCGTGAATTGTTGCGCTCACAGACGCGGGATATACTTCTCTTCGTGCCGGCGGCAGAAAGCGACTTCGACCAGATCTTCGCGGCGCTGGAGCAGCGGCGAGTCCGCTACCTGGTTGTTGGCGGCGTGGCGGTCGTGCTCCATGGGCATCCGCGCTTCACGGCCGACCTCGATCTGATCGTGGCGCTCGATCCCCCGAATGTGGCGGCCGCGATGGAGGGGCTGAGTTCCTTGGGCTATCGCCCGCGCGCGCCCGTGGCCGCGTGGGAGTTCGCCGATCCGAAGAAGCGACGCGAATGGATCCAGGAAAAGGGCTTGGTCGTTTTCTCGCTCTGGAGTCCCGAGCATCCGGCAACCGAGATCGACCTCTTTGTCGCTGAGCCATTCCCCTTCGACCCGGCGTATGAGCGAGCCGCCCGCCTTTCCCTTGGTTCGAGCTCGGTCACCGTGGCTGCGATTCCGGATCTCATCACGCTCAAGCAGCGGGCCGACCGCGGCAAGGATCGCGAAGACATCGAAATGTTGCGCAGGATTCTCGAACAGGAGCGCGGTGATGGCTGAGGAAAAAGGGCTGCGAGGTTGGGAAGCTCATGCCCACGAGCAGTTGCAGGCCCGGCTTCGCCTCAGCCACCAGCAGCGGCTCGATTGGCTATGGCAAGCCAAACTCTTTGCCGAACGGGCGCGTCAGGCGGCGGCCGCACGACGCGCAGGAAAGGCGAAGCGGCCGAGATAGCAGAGTAGAGCCACGCGCTACGGCGGCGCGCCCTTGCTCAAGTAATTGTGGATGCCGGCGGCGGCCTTCTTGCCGTCGCCCATGGCCAGGATGACCGTGGCGCCGCCGCGCACGATGTCACCGCCGGCGAAGACGCCGGGCAGGCTGGTCATGCCGTTCTCGTCGACGATGATGTTGCCCCATTTGTTGAGCTTGAGATCCGGCGTGGCCTGCGTGAGCAGGGGGTTGGACTTGGTGCCAATGGCCTCGATGAAGACCTGGCAGGGGATTTCGAATTCGCTGCCCGCGATGGGGACCGGGCGGCGGCGGCCCGAGGCATCCGGTTCGCCCAGGCCCATGCGCTGGCAGCGCACGGCGCGCACCCAGCCGGCCTCGTCGCCCAGGATCTCGATGGGGTTGGTCAGCATCTCGAAGTGCACGCCCTCCTCCTTGGCGTGATGGACCTCCTCGACCCGCGCGGGCATTTCCTTTTCCGAGCGGCGGTAGACCAGGCAGGCCGGGTCGGCGCCCAGGCGGCGCGCGGTGCGCACGCCGTCCATCGCGGTGTTGCCACCACCCACGACGACAACGGCGTTGCCATGCAGCACCGGCGTGTCCGCTTGCATGCCGAGGTACGCGGACATGAGGTTTACCCGCGTGAGGTACTCGTTGGCCGAGTACACGCCCTTGAGGTTTTCGCCGGGGATGTTCTGGAACACTGGCAAGCCGGCGCCGTTGCCCACGAAGACAGCGTGGAAGCCTTCCGCTTTCATCAGGTCCTCGAGGGTCATGGTGGCGCCGATGACCACGTTGCACTCGATCTTCACGCCCATGTCTTGCAGCGTCTGGACTTCCTGATCGACGATGGCCTTGGGCAGGCGGAACTCGGGGATGCCGTACACCAGAACGCCGCCTGGCCGGTGCAGTGCTTCGAACACGGTGACGTCGTGGCCGAGCTTGGCCAGCTCGCCCGCGCAGGTCAGCCCCGCCGGGCCGCTGCCCACGACGGCCACCTTCTTGCCCGTGCTCGGCGCGAGCTCGACGGCGCGCCGCAGGTTCGTGCGCGCCCAGTCGGCCACGTAGCGTTCGAGGTAACCAATGGCGACGGGCTCGCCCCTCTTGCCGACCAGACACAGCTCCTCGCACTGGGTTTCTTGCGGGCAGACGCGGCCGGTGATGCCGGGCAGGACGTTGGCGGCGTAGAGGATGTTCGCGGCGCGTTCCAGGTCGTTCTGCTCGACGGCGGCGATGAAGCCGGGAATATCGATGCCGACCGGGCAGCCGGCCATGCACTCGTGGTTTTTGCAGGCCAGGCAGCGCTTCGCTTCCATCGAGGCGAGGTCGGGGGGCAGGCCCAGGTTCACCTCGCGGAAGTGCTTGGCCCGCTCGTCGGGTGGCGCCTCGGGCATGCGCTGGCGAGGGATCTTCATTCGTTCGGAAGCCTTCATGGAAACCTCAAATCGCTACCTACTAGGATAGATGGCAACTACTTGACCTCGGTTTCCGCCAAGGCTGCCTGCAACTTGCACTGGTGTGCCGGGTCGGCCTGCAGGCGGGTCCAGATGCTGCGTTCGTGATCGCGATAGGCCGTCAAGCGATCGGTCAGCGAGGCGAAATCGACCTCGTGCGCGTTGAATTCGGGCCCGTCGACGCACGCAAAGAGATTCTTGCCGCCCACGGTGACACGGCAGCCGCCGCACATGCCGGTGCCGTCGACCATGATGGGGTTGAGCGACGCCATGGTCAGGATGCCCTTGGCGCGCGTCACGTTGGCGACGGCCTTCATCATGGGCACCGGGCCGGCGGTGATGACCGCGTTGACCGGCAACGCCGGGTCGGCGATCAATTCGGCCAGCTTGCCGGTGACGAAGCCGCCATACCCGTAGCTACTGTCATCGGTGCAGGGGTAAACCGCGTCGCAGATCGCCCTAAGCTCGCGCTCGAGGATGACGTACTCCTTCGAGCGCCCACCCATGACCGCGGTCACGCGGTTGCCCTTGGCCTTGAGCGCGGACGCCTGCGGGTAGATGACCGCGGTGCCCACGCCGCCGCCGACCAGGACCACGTGGCCGAAGTTCTCGATCGTGGTGGCCTTGCCCAGCGGTCCGACCACGTCCGACAGCGCGTCGCCCGCTTGGAGCGAGCACAGCCGCTCGGTGGTTGCGCCGATGGCCTGGATGACCAGGGTGATGGTGCCGCATTTCGCATCGCTGTCGGCGACGGTGAGTGGGATGCGTTCGCCGCCGGCGTAGGCGCGCACGATGACGAAGTGACCGGGCCGGTGCCGGGCGGCCACGCGCGGCGCCGCGACCTCGAGCCGGCGGACCTTGGGCGCGAGCCACTGGGAATTCAGAATCGGGAACATCTCGATACCTCTTTCACGCACTGAAAGCGCGCGGACTTTACCCGCGCGGACGGCCGCTTTCACGGAAAATCGCTAGACTTACGCCACCTTGACGGCATTCCTCCAAGCATGTCTGTCGGCGCATGCTTGCGCCAGGCCGCGGTGCGGGCTATGTATCGCGTTCACCGGGCGCGTAGCTCATCTGGATAGAGTATCGGCCTCCGAAGCCGAGGGTAGTGGGTTCGAGTCCCGCCGCGCCCACAGTTGAAAGACCTGGTTTTCTAGGGGTTTCGTGATCTTCTCCGAGAGCCTGGGCGGAGCGTCAACCGGGTCATCTGGGCGAAGGACC
>JADGRD010000369.1 GCA_017881285.1 Pseudomonadota bacterium
CAAGGACTTCGGCGGCGGCAAGCTGCCTGCGCCAACCCAGTTGGTGATCGATATCTCGTATGCCGGGCGCAATTACCTACCCTTCATCGTGGTGGGGCTGATTTTGCTCGTCGTGGGCTGGAAGGCGATTCTGCGCACCCGCAGGGGAAGGCTGGCCTGGGACGCGATGATGCTCAAGCTGCCCGTCCTGGGTGCGGTCTTGCGCAAGACCGTGGTTGCGCGCTTCACGCGCACCATGGGAACCCTCCTCTCCTCCGGCGTGCCCATTCTCGACGCGATGGAAATCGTGGGCAAGACCGCGGGCAACGTCGTGGTCCAGGATGGCATCATGTTCGTGCGTGCTCGCATCTCGGAAGGCAAGGATATGTCGACTCCGCTCATGGAGACCGGCCTCATGCCGCCCATGGTGGTCCAGATGATCAGCGTCGGCGAGCAAACCGGCGCTCTCGATGCCATGCTGAACAAGATCGCCGATTTCTACGAGGAAGAAGTCGACGTCGCGGTCGCCTCCATGACCAGCATGATCGAGCCTCTCATGATGGTGTTCCTCGGTACCGTCGTGGGCGGCTTGGTCATTGCGATGTATTTGCCAATCTTCACGATGGCCGGCAACATCAAGAGCTAGCCCGCCGCTTCCGTGTGACTGTCGTGGGTGACGATCAAGCAGCCAGCGGGATCGACGGGCAATCCGCGGATTCGACCGACAGGCGGCCGCTGGCGGGCAACGGCGGTTTCACCTCGGCAGGGGCCGCGCCTCTGGCGATGATGGAGGAGCCCTCCTCCTTGCCCATCGAGGACCGGCCGCGCGCCGAGGCCCTGCGCATCGTCACCTACCTCATGCTCGTGCGCACCGCGCTGGCCACCGTGCTCATGCTCTCGGTGGTGATTCTGGCCTGGACGGTCGGCTCGCCCGAGACACTGTCGAGCCCCTTCGGCCGCTTTGTGTTCGGCCTGCTGGCCACGACGTATCTGGCGAGCCTGGCCTATGCCATCAGCCTGCGGCGCATCCAGGATCCCGTGCGCTTCGCCGACATCCAGATCGGCGTGGATCTGGTGCTGGTGACCCTGCTGATTCACTCGACGGGCGGGGCGCAGAGCGGCTACACCTTCCTCTATCTCGTGGACGTGGTCGCGGTCGTGTCGCTGCCCAAGGGGTTCGGCGCCGCCAGCGCCTCGGTGGCCGCCGCGTTGCTCTACGTGTGCATCTCGCTGCTCGGCTACCTCAAGGTGCTGCCGCCGCTCACCGGGCAGACCGTCTTCCCGTGGGACCTGACCCTCGAGGATTTCGTCTTTCGCCTCGTGGTCTTTCTGGCCGGCCTGGTGTCCGTGGGCTCGCTCGGCGTGGGCCTGGCCAGGCAGCGGCGCAAGGTGGGCGAGCGGCTGGTCAAACACCAGCAGATGGTGGGCGATCTGGCGTCGCTACACCAGAACACCATCCGGTGTTTGCCCTCGGGTCTCGTGACCACGACCCTGGATGGCACCATCACCACGATGAACGACGCGGCCTGCGAGATCCTGGGGCTGGTCGGCCAGCCACCCGTCGGCCAGACGTTGGCCAGCCACATTCCGTCTCTGGGCGGTCTCCTGGCCAGCGCGGACTCGCTGGGCCGTGTCCTGCGCGATGAGGTGGACGCGGTCAGACCCGACGGGCTCGAGCGGCGTCTCGGGCTCTCGGCCACGCTGCTCTCCGACCACGCCGGTACGGTCATCGGACGGGTCATCCACTTTCAGGATCTGACCGATCTTCGCCACATGGAGCAGGCCGTGGCGCGGGCGGAGCATCTGGCGGGCATCGGCCGGCTGGCCGCCAACATCGCGCACGAGATCCGCAATCCCTTGGCCAGCATCTCGGGCGCGGTCGAGGTGCTCAAGCGTCTTCCTGGCGCGGACGCGGAAACCAGCAAGCTGGTCGACATCGCCGTGCGCGAGGTGGATCGGGTCAACGCCCTCATCAGCAACTTTCTCGACTACGCACGCCCACGCACCGATGAGCGGCAACGCCTCGATCTGGGCGAGATGGTCGGGGAAATCGCCAAGATCTTCGAGCAAGAACGGCGCGCGGAAGCGGTGGCGTTGCAGCTCGACGCGCGGGGCGGAGTTTTCGTCGAGGCCGCCGCGGGACAGATGCAGCAGGTGCTGTGGAATCTGCTGCGCAATGCCGCGGATGCGATGTCCGCCGGTGGCACCATCCACCTGGCGGTCGGTCTCAAGGACAGCGATCCGCGGCTGGCCGTGCTGGCGGTTCGCGACACGGGCGTGGGGATTGCCAAGGCCGACCTGGATCACATCTTCGAGCCGTTCTTCTCCCGCAAGTCGGGTGGCACTGGGCTCGGCCTAGCCACCACCGCGCGCATCGTCGAGGCCCATCGGGGCACCATCGAGGTCGCCAGCCAGCCCGGCAAGGGCACGACCTTCACCATCGAGCTCCCCCGCGTCTATTGACATGGGAACCCTGGGAGGGTTCCCAAACCCTCCCGCGCTCTGGCTTCGCCGGGCAAAGCCCGGCTTCGCCTACGCGATCATGGGAACCCTGGGGTCCGGCACGATTGGCAAGGCCAGAAAGCTCCGCTAGAGTAAACGACTTTGCCGTGAAGAACGAAACCCGAGGCCAGGGGGCCTGGCCGCCCAACGCAGTTACGAACGCGGACGCGCCCGCCATCGTTCGCGAAGAGGAATCGCTCTTGCGCGTCGTGCTCGCTGCCCTCGACCATCCGCGGACGTGCTCGCGCACGCCGGTCGACGACGCGGCCGCGCTCATCGAGTTGCGCGATGCCATGGCCGAGGCCAAGCCCGAGGATCAAGGACCGCTGCTCGAACAGATGCATCGGATCGAGGCGCTCTCCCGCCAGCGTGGCAAGGGCTCGAGCCCGCCGGTCGACCGGCGGTCACCCTACTTCGGTCATCTGCGCTTGCTGCAGGACGGACGCCGCCGCGACGTGCTCATCGGCCAGCGCGGCTATGTCGAGCCGGGCGGCTCCGTGCAGATCGTGGACTGGCGGCACGCTCCGGTCTCGCGGCTCTATTACCGCTACGAGGAAGGCGACAGATTCGAGGAACGTCTCGGTGAACGGGAGGTCGAAGGGGAAATCCTCGCCCGCCGGACCGTGACCATCGTGGAGGCGGAGTTGCGGCGGGTGGCTGCGGCGCAGGGGATCTTTGCCCGCGAGCCGCCGGATCTTGCCTGGCGCAACCTTCATCCCGGGCACGCTCGCTTGGGCACGTCCCGGCCGCTGGCCCGCGCCGCGGCCCTCAGCGGCCCGCGGCTCGGGCTCGATACCGACGGGCGGCGGCGGCCGGACCGCTTCCTGCCGGCCATTGCCGCGCTGATCGACCCGCGCCAGTTCGAGCTCATCAGCCAGCCGAGCTCGGGGACCATCGTCGTGCAGGGCTCGGCGGGCAGTGGCAAGACCACCATCGGCCTGCACCGCATCGCCTACCTGAACTTCGCCGAACCCGGCTACTTCCGCGCCGAAGACATGCTGGCCATCGTGCATGAGCGCGCCCTGGCCGCCTACGTCTCGCGCGTGCTGCCGGAGCTCGAGGTGCCGGGGGTGAGGGTGCAGACTTTCGGCGCGTGGGCCGAGCAAGTTCGCAAGTCGACGTTGCCCGGTCTGCGCTACGAGATCACCGACACCACCCCGCCGGCGGTGATGCGCGCCAAGTCCCACGGGGCAATGCTCGCCATCCTCGCCGACCGGCAGGTTGCGCTGGCCGCATGGTGTCGGCGGACGCTGGTTGCGGCGCTCGCGGATATCGAGGGCGCGGCAGCCGTGCTCGCCGCCTGGGATGGCACCCGCGGCCCGGTGGACGCGCGGGTGACCGCGTTGGCGCGCTGGCTGAAGGAGGCGGCCATGTCGGCGCTGCTGCGCGCGCGCCTCGAGGCCTGTGGCGCGCGACTGCGCGCGCGCACGCGCGACGTGCTCGGCGAGTGGGCTGCCCTGCTCACGGATCGTGAAGCCATCCGCCAGGGGTTCGCCGCGCACGCGCCGGGCGTCTTCTCGGACAGCCAGCTCGACAGCATTTCTCGCTGGTGCGTCGACCGCGAACGTCTGCGCGGCGGCGGCGCGGATGCGGACGAGGGCGACGAACCCTATGCCCTCGACGCCGAGGACGAGGCGTTGCTCCTGCGCATGCATCAGCTCCAGCGCGGCCCGCTCCTCGGAGCCAAGGGCGCTCTCGCCTACCATCACCTGATGATCGACGAGGTGCAGGACTTCGGGCCGGTGGAGCTCGCGGTCCTCCTCGACTGCACGACCGCGCGCAAGTCGATCACCTTGGCGGGGGACGCCAACCAGGCCATCGCGCCCGAGCATGGTTTCGAGAACTGGACGGCCATGCTGGCCCGCCTGGGCCTGCCCCACAAATGCGTCGAGCCCCTGCGCATCAGCTATCGCTCGACCCGCCAGATCGTGGACGCGGCTCTCCACGTCCTGGGTCCCCTGAAGGGCGACCAGCGGCCGGCCGCTCCGCGCACCGGCGCCGAGGTCGAAGCTTTCCCCTTCGCCTCGCCGGGCGAGGCGTGCGAATTCCTGGTGCGCGTGCTGCGCGACCTGGTGGAGCACGAACCGCAGGCCTCGGTCGCCCTCATCGCGCGCCATCCCGAACAGGCCCGCGTCTACTTCGAGGCGCTGGCCGCGACGGAGGTGTCTGGCCTGCGCCTGGTGGGCGACCAGGACTTCTGCTTCCGGCCGGGCATCGACGTCACCGACGTCCGGCAGACCAAGGGGCTCGAGTTCGACATCGTGATCCTGCTCGAAGCCAACGCGCAGTCCTATCCCGACAGCGACCATGCGCGCCGCTTGCTCCATGTGGCCATGACCCGCGCCGCCCACCAGCTCTGGGTCACGTACACGGGGCAGCCGTCGCCGCTCCTGCCGGAGCTGCGGCT
>JADGRD010000023.1 GCA_017881285.1 Pseudomonadota bacterium
TTTCGAGGCCGACGGTCTCGGCGGCGGTGATCTGCACGTTGTCGA
Organism: Pseudomonadota bacterium; assembly: GCA_017881285.1. Classification (GTDB taxonomy): domain Bacteria; phylum Myxococcota_A; class Polyangia; order Fen-1088; family Fen-1088; genus Fen-1118. Next base: position 46 of record JADGRD010000023.1, read on the forward strand.
CGTACTGGCGATTCCACAGCGGTTCGAAGAGCACGTTCGCGAAACGGAAGACCAGCAGGTTCTGCACCGTCTCCTTGCCGAGGTAGTGGTCGATGCGAAGCACGTCGTCGTCGTCGAATACCTTGCCGAGGGCGCGGTTGAGCCGCTCGGCCGACGGAAGATCCGCGCCGAAGGGTTTTTCCACGATGATGCGCTGGCGGGGCGTGCTTTGGCCATCGGCCTGGCACCACGACTTGTCGCCTTTGACCAGCCCGGCGGCGCCGAGGTTCGCGATGATGGGCTCGTAGAGATCGGGCGCGACTGAGAGATAGAAGAGGGTGTTGCCACTGGTGCCGTAGCGCCGGCACAGGTCGTGGAGATCTTCCACGATGGACGGCCAGTCCCCGGTTTGGCTGGCGTCCGCGGCGTGGTAGTGCAGCCGCTGGGCGAATTCGAGCCACTCGATTTCGGCGTAACCGCGGCGTGCGGCGCACCCGCGCTTGCAGCGTTCGCGAAACCCATCGTCCCCGAGCGGGCTGCGACTGATGCCGAGCACGGCGAGGCGTGCGGGCAGAAGCCCGGCGGTGAAGAGCTCGAAGAGCGCGGGTACCAGCTTGCGCTGGGTGAGATCGCCGGAAGCGCCAAAGATGACGAGGAGACAGGCGAGGTTCGGGTCGGCCATGGCGGGAGCATAGCGCCGGGACCGGCCGGATGGTGGATCGAGATGGTTTCCATTTCCAGCCTACGCGCAACCTTACAACCGTGGACGCGCATTCCAAAGCAGCGCCGTGGTTGGGCGGACAGTGGAAACCTGGCACAATGAGCGTGGTGGCGCTCTCGCCGGCCACGAGGCTCAAGGAGGAATACCATGAGAGTTTCCAGCGCGGCAGTCGTCCTACTCCTGGCGGCGAGTTGCGGGAGCACGAAGAACCCACCAGCAGCCGACGCTGCCGCGGGCGGGTCCAATGGCAAAGGCGGCGCGACGGGCACGGGCGGCGCGACCAGCAGCGGCGGGTCGAATGGCACGGGCGGCGCGACCGGCGCAGGCGGAAGCACCACCGCGGCGGGTGGGTTGCCCGAGGGCGACAATGGCATCGCCGCCAAGCATCCCGGCGACGTGGGCATCGCGGGCGACTCGGACGTGATCTTCGCCGACAATTTCGAGGGCTACGCCAAGGCCTCGGACATCGGCAGGCGGTGGGACAACATGTACCAGAATCAGTACGTGGGCATCACCACGACGGCCGCCAACGTCTACGCGGGCAAGCAGGCGCTGGAATTCACGCTGCCGCAACAGACCGCGGAGCTCTCCGACGCCGTCGAGAAGGCCGTCAGCCCCGAGCTCGACGTCCTCTTCTTGCGCTACTACGGCAAGTTCCAGCCGCCCTACGACGTCACCGGCTCCAGCCACAACGGCTCCAGCATTTCGGCGCACTACCAGGTCAACGGGCAGTCCACGCCCGGCGTGCCGGCGGACGGCACCAACAAGTTCCTGGCCAATCTCGAGAACTGGCGCGGCGATTCGACCACGCCGTCGCCCGGCGATCTCAATGTCTACATCTACCATCCCGAGCAGCGCAGCCAGTGGGGCGACCATTTTTTCCCCACCGGCCTGGTCATGCCCAACACCAGCATCCCGTTCGACTTCGGCCCCGCCTTCGTCAGCCGGCCCGACATCATCCCCGAGCTCGATCGCTGGTACAGCTACGAGCTCATGGTCAAGGCGAACACGCCCGGCCAGCGCGATGGCCGCATCGCCGCGTGGCTCGATGGGAAGTTGGTCATGGACTTCCAGAATCTACGCTTGCGTGATGTCGCCATGCTCACTATCGACCGCTTCGCGGTCTGCTTTCACATTGGTTCGAACCCAAACGGCGAAGCGAAGCGATGGTACGACAACGTCGTGGCCGCCAAGTCGTACATCGGGCCGGTAGTAAAGTAGGTGGTGCGCCCCCATCAACCTACCTTGAGGATGTAGGCGTCGGTCGCAGGTTGGCGCAGTCGATGCGCGCCATCTTTCTTAGCTGATGGCTTCAGCCTTCATGCAAGACTGCCGTTGGAGTATGATCAGCAAGGGATTCTGCTCCCTGCGTGGAAGAGTCACGACCAGGCATGCACACCTACGACCAAGCATGCGATTTTTTTGTATTCGATGTACTGAGGAGGTGAGCCGTTGAGCGAGCCCGAACGGCCAGCGACCAACCTGGCAGGCACCGTCCTGGAAGGTGCCTATCGCCTGGTTCGCCTCAAGGGCGAGGGCGGGATGGGGGCCGTCTACGAAGCGATCCAGCTTCGCCTCAACAAGCGCGTCGCCGTGAAGCTCATGGCCCGCGAGCTGGCCTCCAACCAGGAGGCGCTCGCCCGTTTTCACCGGGAGGCGGAAATTACCTCCCAACTCGGGCACCCGCACCTGGTCAACGTTATCGACTTCGGCACCGCGGAATCCGGCGAGCCCTACCTCGTGATGGAGTATCTGGAGGGCGAGGATCTCGAACACCGACTCCCGAAGGCGGGCAGCCTGACCATCGAAGCCGTGGTCAACATCGCGAAGCAGGTGGCGTCGGCGCTCGGCGCGGCCCACGCCAAGGACGTCGTCCACCGCGATCTCAAACCCGCGAATATCTTCCTGATGCAGGTTCCCGGCGAGCCCGAGTTCGTCAAGGTGCTCGACTTCGGCATCTCGAAGGTGAAAGCCGCGCGCGCAAAGCTCACCCGCGCGACGGCGGTCATCGGCACGCCGAACTACATGTCGCCGGAACAGGCGGCTGGCCGGGTCGACGAGACCGATCACCGAGCGGACCAGTGGGCGCTCGCCTGCATCGTCTGGGAGATGCTTGCGGGCCGCACTCCGTTCCTGGCCGACGACGTTTCCCCGCTTTTCTATCAGATCACCAACCTTCCTCCCGAGCCGCTGTCGAAGTATGTGCCGGACGTGCCGGCCGAGGTGGAGGCCGTGCTGCTGCGGGCATTGTCCAAGAAGCCCGCGGACAGATACCCGAGCATCCGGGACTTCTCGCGGGCTTTCGAGGAGGCGGCGCTGGGCCGCCCCGCGGACGTGACCCCGACGCCGGTGAACATCTCGTCTGACTCCTGGGTGGAGAGAACGAGCGGCGGCTCTCGCTTGCGGCCGTTGGGCGTAGCCCCGTTGGCAAGCCGGGACTGGCCCGTGCTGGCGACTAGCGGCGAGCGAGAACAGGGCAAGCAGGTGACGACCTTCTCTCACACCACGGGGGAGATGACCCAGCAGGTTCACCTGCGGCGGTTCCGGCCGGTGCATGCCCTGGCCGTCGCGGCCGGGATCGCCCTGGTCGTGGGTGGGCTGGTCCTCTTCCGAACGGGCAACCCGACGCCGAGGGCGGTTCCGAGCCGGCCCGCTCCGCCAGCGGCGGCCGTCGTTCCCACGCCCCTGCCGTCGCCGGCCATCGAGCCTCTGCCCTCGCGACCGTCGCCGCCCAGCCCCGCGGCCAAGGGCAAGGCCGCGACGGATCAGAAGACGGCGGCCCCGGCTGACGGCGCTGCCAAGCGCAAGGGCTTGAAATCGCATCCCAAGCATCGCATCTTCCGGAATCTATGATCATGAATGCAGCCTCGCTCATCCTGCTCGCCCTCGTTGCGCAAGCCACGCCGTCTCCGGCCAGTCCCGATGAGAAAGCCAGGGCGCAGGTGTTGCTGAAGGAGGGCGCGAAGCTCTACGAGAAGGGCGCGCTGGCCCCAGCGCTCGAGAAATTCAACCAAGCCTACGCGGAATACCCGAGTCCCAAGCTGCTCTTCAATATCGGGCAGGCCAGCCGCGATCTGGGCCGCCTCGCCGAGGCGATGAGCGCGTTCGAGCGCTTTCTCGCCGAGGCCACGGATGCCCCGGCCGACATGACCACCGAAGCCAAGAAGTCCGTGGCCGAACTGGAAGGAAAGCTGGGCAAGCTGCGCATCCAGTGCGCGAAACCGGGCGCGGAGATCAGCGTCGACGGCAAACCCATAGGCCTCGCTCCCATCGCCGAGTTGATTTGGGTCATGCCGGGCAGCCATCAGGTGACGGCACGGCATCCAGCCACCGCGCCCGCGATCGAAGACGTGGAGGTCAACGCAAGTTGGGTGCACACCGTGGTGATCACGTTGCAGCCGCTGGCGAAACCCGTGGCCGTGGCGCCCGCGCCTTTGCCCCCGCCCGTGGACGGGCCCGTGTCCCCGGCCGAACCCGCGGGCGATGTGCAAGCCGACAACAAGACGACGCCGAGCCCGGCGAATGCACCGGAAGTCTCGCGGCGCGGCCGAACGTGGACCTGGGTCGCTGGCGGCTCCGCGGTCGTGTTCGCCGGCACCGCGGTTTTTTTCGGGGTATCGATGCAGTCGAAGTTCGACACCCTGAACAAGTCCTGCGGCAGTGCGAGCGGCCCCAACTATGCGGGCTGCAAACAGAGCGACATCGATTCGGTGCTCTTGCGCAGGAACGTGGCCAACGTTTCCTGGGGCCTGGCCGCCGCCGCCGCCGCGACCGCGGGCGTGCTCTTCTTCGTCGAGGGCAAAGGCGTCAGCGTGGCGCCCATGGCGGGCGAAGCCACGGGGATGATCGCCAGAATAGCCTACTGACCATGAGGCATCGGGTTCACTGGTCGATGTTGCGGACCCAGTGGATCTTCTTCGTCGCCCTGCTGGCCGTCGGAGGCTGTTCGGTGGATGTCGGCAAGCTACGCGTGGCGCCCGTCAAGGGCCCCGATGCCGCGCGTGACCGACCGGAGACCGGCGACGTCTTTCCGCTCGCCGGCGCGGAGGTGAGCGCGGATGTTGCCGATGCGAGGGATGTGGCCGGGCCGGCGGATGTGGCTGGAACTGTCGCGGATGTCGCGGACGCCCGACCAGGGGAAGACCTGGTCGTAGTGGACGCTACGATCGGTGACGATACGTTCGGTGGGGATGACGTGCTCGGTGGCGAGGACGCGCTCGGTGGGGAGGACAGTGAAGACGGCGGGGGCGAGGAAACGGACGCGTCGACCGGCGACGATGCCGAGGGTGCGGCTCCGGTGGAGGTGCCTCCGGCCTTGGGCTGTGACGGCGGGGGCTGTGACACATCGCCGGACGGCGGGGCAAGCGGCGACGGCGCGGACGGTGCTGGCGATGTGGTGGTGGACAGTGCCGACGCCGTGCTGGGCTCCGACACACGCTCCGACGTGGCGGACGCCAGGGACAGCAGGCCCCGCGACACGAGATCCGACGGCCCCGCTAACGTCATCACGCAATTCACCATCACGACCGGCGCGAATACCCAGCCCTGGGACATCACGGTCGGGCCGGACGACAACCTCTGGTTCACCGAACGCACCGGCAACAAGATCGGCCGCATCACGACCAGTGGCACGATCACCGAATTCACGATTCCAACCAACAACAGCGTGCCCGATTCCATCGCGGCCGGGCCGGACGGCAACCTCTGGTTCACGGAATATAGTGGCAACAAGATCGGGCGCATCACGACCAGCGGGACGATCACCGAGTACCAAATTACCTCCGCTGGCAGCGCACCCGCTGCCATCGTGGGCTCGACCGTCACCACCTCCATCTGGTTCACGGAATTCGGCGGCGGCCGGATCGGCCATTTCACGATCTCGACCACGTCGTTCAGCGAGTACTCGATCCCGACTACGGGGAGCAGCCCGACGGGTATCGTCTTCGGGCCGGATGACTACTACTGGTTCACCGAGTACGGTGGGAACAAGATCGGCCGCATCTCCGGCGGTGGGACGATCAACGAAGTCGTGAGCCTCGGCGCGGGAACCACGCCCGAGAAGATCGTCGTCGGACCGGACAACAACCTGTGGTTCACGGAAATGGGCGCGAACCGGATTGGCCGGATCTCCGCCACCGGCGCTAGCACCGTCGCCACATTCAACGTGCCGACTGCGAATAGCCAGCCCGCAGGGATCACGCTCGGGCCCGACGGCAATCTGTGGTTTGCCGAGAACAGTGGAAACCAGATCGGTCGTATCACGCCGACTGGAACGATCACCGAGTTCACGATCTCGACGGCCAACGGTCAGCCCTACGGCATCGTGGCCGGGCCGGACGGCAACATCTGGTTCGTCGAATCCGGGGCCAACATGATCGGCCGCATCACCCCCTGATTCATGCCGGCGAAGAACGACGTGACCACCTCGGGGGACGAGCCGGCCCGCAAGTTCGAGGCGTGCCAGCCGAGACGCACCGACTTTGCGTACTTGTCGCGCAGGCGAGGAAAACGGTCAGAAATGTGACACGCACGCGCATGGCAATCCCAGGAGGGAATAGACGCCTTCGAAAAGGCCGTTTGAGCGCCGTGGCTTGGGCTAGTCTCTCGACGAATCTCGTTTCACGACGGCGGCGTCCATGGGCGGCGGCGGCGCTTCGAACATGCCCCCCTGATCCATGAAGATCACGGTGTCGAGGACGGGCTTGGCATCCTTGTTTCCGACGTCGAGGGCGCCGGCCTCGCTGGTGCCTGCGTCGCGGGCGGCGTCGCCGGTGCGACCGTCGGCGGTATCGGTGCGGACGTCGGCGCTAGCCTCGGGCGACGTATCGAGAGCGAGATCGGGGCCGAGATCGGGCGACAGGTCGGCGGGTGACTCGACGGGCGCGTCCAGGCGCGGCGGTGGCGCCTCGAACATGCCGCCCTGATCCGTGAACGCAGGCGTGTCCGCGACGGGTTTGGTGTCGGTGGCCTGCGTGCCGTCCGTGGCCCCGTCCTTAGGATTGGACTTGAGGCTGCTCTTCGAATCGCAGTTCATCAACCCGACCGCCAGGAACACGGCGGCCGCGTGGCGCGGCAGGCGCTCGAGGAAACTGCGATCCACCGCGGGCGTGCGCCCCGAGCGTGCCAGACCCATCACGCCCAGCGAATGTTCCTGCATGGCCTCGCGGAAGGCACAGGCCTGGCGCAGCAGGAAGTCGCAGCGGCTCTCCTCGCGCTCGCGCAGCTCGGCGTAGCGGGCGCGGAAGGCCGCGGATTCCGGGTCGGGGTGCGCTTCACACAGCGCGAAGATCTCTTCGATGGCCGCCACGGTGTCGCGATTGGCTTCCAGCTCGAAGGCGGCGAAGTCGGCGACCAGAGCGTCGACGTCGCGGCCGTCGTAGAAGTGTTGCAAGACGATCGCCTGGTGATCCAGGCGGACGATCTGACCGAGCAGATGATCCGGGGCAAAGCAGCGTCGGGAGAGCAGGGCCCAGGTGCTGCTCCAAACGTGCGGGATCAGTGGATCGGTGTACGCGTACTCGCGGGCCAGGTAGTTGCCGTAGGCGCGCGACTGGGCAAGCATGCGCTGTTCGAGCGGGGTGCCGGTGTAGATCTCCGCGCGGCAGAAACTGAGGGGGTGGCCGGCATGGGCGGTGACGAAGGCGAGATCCTCGCGCAGCGAGCGCAAGGTGGCCTCGGGGTGGAACATGATGATGGTGTACTGGGTGGAGATGCCGAGGTCCTCGCAGAGCGAGAGGGCTTGGTGCTCCTGCTCGATGGTCTGGCGGCGCCCGATGGATGCCAGGCCCGCGCCGCTGCCCGATTCGATGCCCAGGAAGACGCGCAGAAGCCCCATCTCGCGCAGGCGCAGGAACACCTGTCGGTCTGCGTCGGCGGGCCGGCACTTGAGTGCCAGGGCGACCCGGCGCAGGCGATGGCGTCGCATGGCCCGATCCAGGGCGTCGATGCGCTCCAGGTTCCGTTCCACCTGCGGCACCAGGAAGTTGTCGTCGTGGAAGATGAACTGGCGCACCCCGCGCTCGTGGTACAGAAAGGCCATTTCCTCGCCGATGTTCTCGGGGCTGCGCTGGCGGAACCGCTGTCCCGAGACCATCCGGTGCATGGTGGAAATGCAGCAGTAGTCGCAGGCGCTCAAACACCCGCGGCTGCCCATCATGTACGCCGTGGGCACGCCGGCCATCAAGCGGGCAGGCCCCGAACGGTCGGGCCAGGGCAGGCTGTCGAGATCCGCGAGCGCTTCGCGCGGCGGGGTCTTCGCCAGCTTGCCCTGCGCGCGATAGACCAGACCCGGAATCTTGGCCAGTTCTTCCTCGGTCCAGGCGGGCCGCGAGGCGATCTCGGCGATGGTCCGCTCGCACTCGTGGACCGCGATGAGGTCCAGCTCGGGATGGCGGGCGAGCAGCTCGCTCGCGGCGCAGGAGGCGTAGTGACCGCCCGCAATGACGCGCTGACGAGGGTTCTCCTGCTTGAGGTCGCGGGCGAGGGCGAGAAACTCGGCGGCGCGGATCTGGTAGCACATAGAGAGGCCCACCAGGTCGGCCGCAGCCGCCGCGCCCAGCACCGCGGGCGCGTCCGCCGCCGTGTCGAAGGCGGCGATCTTGGGCTCGTGCCCGGCCGCGCGTAGCGACGACGCGAGATAGCGGAGAGAAAGGTTCTCTTCCAGATCCGGACCGACCAGCAGTACTCGCATGTGTCCTCCTAGGGCAGGGACCATGGGTGGATCCCATCGTCCCATGGGCGTTCCTCGGTCAGCAACCCGTGTGCCAGATCGCTCCGCGCCCGCGATCTTGGCCGATTGACTATTCTAATGATAGGCGGTTTCGGGCAGCGGCCGGGCGATCCTGCCGTGGCCAGGTCAGAAAACTGAGGCGCAAGGCGCCGTCAACGCTTCTACGCTAGTATTGCCGCATGCGCCCCGCGCCGTTGCTGCTATCGCTGGTCGCCTTGCTGCTGGCGCCGGATTGTCGCTGCTCGCGGCTTTCGCCCGAGGAGCAGGCGCGCAAGGCCATCGATACCGTGGTCAAGGCGGTGAACCAGCGGGACCTCAAGCCGGTGGCGGCCTCCGTGTCGGACCAGTACACGGACCGGGAAGGCAACGACAAGGAGCACATCGTCTCGCTGGTGCGTGTGCAATTCCTCTTGCACCCGAACCTCTACCTCGTGGCCAAGCTGTCCTCGCTGGAATGTCCCGAGGCGGTTCAGGCCCACGTGGTCATGTTCGCGGCCCTGGCCTCCGTGCCCGGTGGGGTCCTGCCCGACCTCAAGAACCTCTCCGCGGACGTGTACCGGTTCGACCTCACTCTGGCCGACGAGGACGGCACCTGGCGCGTGGTGCGGGCGGCCTGGTCCCCGGCCACGGCAAGGGATTTATTGTAATGGGAACCCTGAGCAGGTTCCCAAACCCTCCCACGATGGTCCGCGCCGAGCAAAGCTCGGCGGCTCCCCACGTGCTATGGTGACGACTCGCCCTTCGTCTTGTGCGGGCGCAGGCCCTTGACGATGAGGCCCAAGCCTGCGGCGATGCAGGCGAGCATGATGAGGGTGTTCATGAGCGAGGTGCCCGTGAAGTAGATGTCGAGATTGATCAGGATGCCGGCGAGGATGAAGAGCAGACCGCCGACGGCGAGGAACCAGCCGAGCACGGACTTGCCGTTCACGAACAGGATACCGATGCCGAAGAGAAGCGGGATGAGGCTGATGCCGAAGCTACGCCCGGCGCCGCCCAAGCCCATGAAGTTCCAGTACGACGAGTGCACCTGCACGTGGGAAAACAGCAGGAAGAAGCCGATCGCCGCCACGAGGAGGCCGATGAAGAACTCGCCCACCCCACCGGGGGTGCCGCCCGCTCCCTCGAAACGGCCACCTGATTTGCCGCCAAAGCTCGAGCCGCTGTCGCTCATGGTGGCGCCATTGTACACCGGCAACGGTGCCTGGTGAGACTCACTCCACCCGGCCGAGCGCAAACTTCAGGTAGTCGCCCTCGGGGAACACGGGCAGGATGGGGTGATCCGGGCTGGCGCCGGTGTACGATTCGAGCACGAAGCGGCGCCCGGCCAGGTCGACGCCCGTCTTGACCATGGTCAGGAACTCACCGCGCGTGACGTGGCTCGAACAGGAAGCCGCGGCCAAGAGCCCGCCCCGGCTGACGACCTGAGCGGCCAGGCGGTGCAGGCGCAGATAGCTGCGCCGGGCGGCGGAGAGGCTGTTCTTCGAGGGGGCGAAGCTCGGCGGATCCGATACGACGATGTCCCAGACCTGCCCGCGCGCGATCGCCTTTTCGAGAAAGGCGAAGACATCCTCGGCGTGAAAGCCGGCCTGTCCGAGCGCGAGCCCGTTGCGTTCGAAGTTGCGGCGGGCGGCCGCGATGGCCGGGCGGGCGATGTCCACGGTATCGGTGCGCGTGGCCCCGGCGCGCGCCGCGTGGAGGGAGAAACCCCCGGTGTAACCGAAGAGATTGAGCAATGATTTCCCCGCGGCCCGCTGGGCGACCGTCTGGCGGTTCTCGCGCTGGTCGAGGAAGAGCCCGCCTTTTTGGCCACGCCCCACATCGACGATGAAAAGCGCGCCGTTTTCTCGCACCTCGACCTCTTCGCCGCGGCCAGCGCGCGCCTCGCGGTCGATGACCTTGCGCACGGTCAGCTCGCCGGCGCTGGCTCGAATCAGCGCGGGCAGGTCACGGTAGAAGGCCCGGCTGCCCTCGCCGTCGTAGCGCACAGAGACCACGTCGGCATAGACATCCACGTGGATGCCGGGCAGCCGGTCCGCCTCGCCATGCACCCAGCGAAAGGCGTTGGTCATGGTCAGGTCGAGGTGCGCTCTGCGCGTAGCCAGGGCGGCCCGCAGGCGCTCTCGCAGCAGAGCGGCCCGGTCTGCCACCGGGGCCAGGGCGAGCACGCGCACGGCGATGGGCCCGGCATCGTCGTAGTAGCCGAACGCGATCTCGCGCCCGCGCCGATCCGCGACGGTGACCAGCGCGCCGGCCGCCATCCCACGCGGCTCGGTGACGGCCTCGCGAAATACCCACGGGTGCCCCTGCCGCAGGGTGCGACTCAGATCCTTCCGCAATGTCAAGACCAAGGGCCGGGGCATGTCCGGGTTGCATCCTACGCCTGCACGGACCACCGTGGTGCCGCCTTGGGCGCCTTCCTGTGATAAATGTAGGCGTTCCCTCAAGAGGTCGTCCGCGTGACACAAACGGAAAACCAAACCACAAGCCCCGCGCCTCCCGGCGGGGCGAGCTTCTTCGATCGCCTGAGCGAGCGGCAGATGACCTTGCTCGTGATCGCCGTCGGCCTGCTACTCTACATCCCGCTCGCCGGCACCTACGGCCTGTGGGATCCCTGGGAAACGCACTACTCCGAAGTCGCCCGCCAGATGACCAAGCGGGGCGATTTCATCAGCCTGTGGTGGCCGGGATCGCCGCGTGACGCGGACGTGTTCTGGTCCAAACCGGTGCTGACCTTCTGGATCATGAGCATCGGCATGCACATCGCGCGCATCGGCTTGCCCGGCAACGATCCCGGCGAGATGGCGCTGCTCTCCCGCACGGAGTGGGCCGTGCGCGTGCCGTTCTGTCTCTTCGGCGTGCTGGCCATGTGGGGCGTCTACATGGTCGTCGCTCGCTTCGTCTCCCGGCGCGCCGGCTTTCTCTCCGCGCTGGTCATGGCCACCTGCCCCATGTTCTCGCTCGTCGCTCGGCAGGCCATGACCGACATGGCCTTCGTCGGCCCCATGACCATGGCCCTGGCCCTGGGCGCCATCGCCCTGCTCGACGACAAGGACGAGGTCTTGCCTCGCCGTGGGCGTGGTTTCTGGAGCTATCCGCACCACCCGGCGTTCTTCACGACCGTGGGCGTGTTTCTGCTGCTCGTCCTACCCCAGCTCATCGTCGATTCGGTGCAGCTCAAGGTCAAGATGGCCTTCGGCGGTCGCGAGCTGATCATGTACGGCGCGGTCGCCATGATCCCGTACTACATCGGCTCCGTGGCCTTTCTGTGGTTCTGCATGCGGGCCCGTTACCGCGCCCCACTCTACCTCTACATCGCGGCCATGTTGTGCGGGGTGGCGGTCCTGGGCAAGGGACTGGCTGGTGCGGGCCTGCCCATCATCGTCTTCTGCGCCTACCTCCTCTTTACCTGGAACTGGAAGCGCCTACGCCGCGCGCAGCTCTTGCCGGCGGTTGTGGTGTCGGCGCTGGTCATGGTCATCGTGGCCGTGCCCTGGTTCCACGCCATGGTCATCCGGCACGGATGGGCATTCTGGAACGAGATGTTCGGAGACAACCACTGGCGCCGCATGATGCTTGGCCGCCATGGCGATCGCGGCAGTTTCGAATACTTCCTGCGCGAGCTGGGCTACGGCATGCTGCCCTGGGTGGCGCTGGCGCCGGCGGCGCTGGCCGACATGGTGATGCGCAAGGTGGACGATGCGCGCAAGCAGTCGATCTATTGGCTGGGCGGGATCTGGTTCGTGGCCGGCTACGCCCTGGTCTCGCTGTCCATGACCAAGTTCCATCACTACGTCCTACCCGCCATCCCGGGGCTGGCCATCGTCATCGGCTGCTTCCTCGACGACTTGCTCTTGCGCAAGGACGCTCGGCGCGCCTGGCTGGCCGCTCTCGTCGGCGTGCCCTTGCTCGGCGTGATCTTCGCGGACCTGGTCGCGGCCCGCAATTCCGCGCAGAAGTTCCTGTGGCTCTTCAGCTACGACTACGTGCACAGCCCGACCGGCCGGCCCTGGCCGAACCAACTCGATTTTCGCACCGGGCTCACGGTGATCGTCATTCTCATCGGCCTGGCCACGCTGGCCATGGCCTGGAAGAAGGTCCTGCGCTACGGGGTTGTGGCCTTGTGCCTGACGTCGGTTCTGCTCACCTACTACCTGCTCGACGTGTTCATGCGCGACGTGGCGCCCTACTGGTCGCAGAAGGAAACCCTGGCCGAGTACTACCGGCACCGCAAGTCGCCCGACGAGAAGCTGCTCGCCTACACCATGTACTGGCGGGGCGAGACGTTCTATTCGGAGAACGAGATCTACGAGGGCCCCAAGGAAGAGCGCACCGTGTTCGACCAGGACGGCGCCGACGAGCAGATGAAGGACTGGATCGCCAATCACCGCGGCCGTCGCGTCTTCATCCTTTACGAGCGCGGCCGCCAGAGCCACGTGCAGCAGCTCTTGCCCGAGGAGAAGCGCTCGAGCTTCAAGGTCCTCTACGAGAAGAACAACAAGTTCTCGCTCGCCGAAGCGCAGATCTAGTCCCACCAGAAGTAGAGCGTCCCTTTGTCCGGCAGCTCGTGCGCCAGCTTTTCGACGGAGCCGATGCCCTGATCCACGATGTCCGGCCGTCTCACGGAGCGCAGACGGGCACCGCATTGTCGAACCAGGGCTCGACAGAGAAGTCGGTCCATGCCTGGCCGAGCTTCCAGATGCTGTTGTCGTCTTCGTAGAGCACGAGGTTGTCGTTGTCGCCGCTGGCGTACGCGCCCCAGTGCCACTGGCAAATGGTGTTCTTGGGTCGAACGAAGGTCACGTGGCTGATGGGCTGGCCGTCCTGCCAGACATGCATCACGCCGTCGTAGTAGTTGACGTAGATCGTGATGCGCACCCAACGCCCGCGTGGGAAGCCCGGTGCTCCCGCCAGGAAGGTGCGCGATCCACCCCCGGGCTGGTAGTGCGCCGCCGCCAGGCGATCCGAGGGGTCCTCGAGGCCCAGGGTCAAGACGTCGTCGGCCCAGGCACAGTCGCTGTTGACCGTCCAGAAGCTGAACCACGTGCCGTTCTGAAAGACCGTCGGCGAGTCGATCCAGCTATGGAAGGTGTTGACCACGCCGAATGGCGCGTCGGTGCCTACGCCCGCGTTGGTGTAGGCGGGCACGACACTGTCGCCGCTGAACTGCAAACCACCGTAGCCACGGTGCACGTTGCCCTCGGCGGTGTATGCACACGTGATCTCCGAGCGGTGCGAATGCGTGGGGCTGTGCGGGTGGTCCGTTGAGAAACCGTTGTTCTGGCAGTTGTTGCCCCAAGGTGCGTCGTAGGTGTTCGAGGTCCAGCGCGAGTAGTCGCCGGTCTCGAAATCCTCCGACCACAGCAGCTTGGCGCGGAAGCAGGTGCCCGCCGCCGCGTCGCTTCCGTCGGCCCGGACTTCGCCGTCGCGAGTTCCTGCATCCCCGCCGCCCGAACCGATTGCGCCGCCCGTACGGGCAACGCCACCCGAGCCAGTGGCGCCGCCCGAGCCGATTGCGCTGCCCGAACCGGTCGCGCCACCAGAGCTGGCCTCACCCCCGGCTCCGACACTCCCACCTGTGGCGGCAGCGTCGGGTTTTTCCCCGCTGCCCGAGGAGCTGCACCCCAGTGTGAAGGTGGTCCACAGCAGCCAATTCAGCGCAAGCGGCAAGGCAGATGATCTTCGCGTTTTCATGGTCTCGCCTTACGAGGGTACTTCCTCCTGATCCATCATACGCCGCCGAGGTTCCGAGCGGCGCCCCTTCCTCGGGGTCAAGGGCTTGCGTGGGACGGCCTGGCCGAGTGTGATCGTGGCCACCTTGGGATTCGAGGCCATTGCCGCCCTTCAACTTTCGTGTTCTCATTACGCACATGACAAAGACTAATGCAGTTCTGGTTTCTTTGGCGTTCTTGGCTACGGTGATCTGTGCATGTGGCGGTGGCAGCGGCGGCAGCGGTGGCGGCGCGCCGGGGAGTTGCAAAATGAACCCGACCTGCGGCGGCATCCTGGATGGCACCTGGCAAATGGACACGACCTGTGTCGAGGGCAGTATCGTGAAAATGATGGCTGACCAGCAAGACCTGCCTTCCGCCTGCGATAGCCTCTTCCAAACGGCAACTCTCTCCCTGACGGGAACAGCTGCCTTCGCCGGTGGAATGGAGACCGACAACCTGACCATGACCATCGATGCAACGGTCCTCTACACTTCGGCATGCGTCAGCGCCATCGGCGGGACCACCGTCACTTTGACGGCTGCGCTGTGCAGTTCCCTGCAGAGCAACTTGCTCAGCAGCGGTGATTTCGCGAGCGCCTCGTGCTCCTTCACCGGGGGGAATTGTGCCTGCTCCGTGTCGAGCCAAAGCCAATCGCCAACGACCGCACAGGCGTACACTGTCTCGGGGAGCCAGATCTCATATCCCAGTGGCAGCGCCCCGATGGATTACTGTGTGGAAGGTACGACCTTGACGGTTCGGCAACTGGAC
>JADGRD010000370.1 GCA_017881285.1 Pseudomonadota bacterium
ATCTTGATGCAAATACTGACCGCCATGTTCGTAGCTCCTTGCTATGCACTGATTCGTTAGAGGTTAACTGCGACGAAGTGAATTTAGCCCCCGCCCTTGGCCGACGGCAGCTTGGAGACGAGCCGGAGGGATACGGTGAGGCCCTCGAGCTGATAGTGGGGCCGCAGGAAGAACTTCGAGGTGTAGTAGCCGGGGTTGCCTTCCACGGGCTCCACGATGACCTCGGCGCCAGCCAGTGGCTTGCGCGCCTTGGTTTCCTCGCTGGAGTGGGCGGG
Source organism: Pseudomonadota bacterium (assembly GCA_017881285.1). Taxonomy (GTDB): domain Bacteria; phylum Myxococcota_A; class Polyangia; order Fen-1088; family Fen-1088; genus Fen-1118. The sequence continues at coordinate 276 of JADGRD010000370.1, forward strand.
ATCGCCGTCCACGTACTGGATGATCCAGTCCTGCAGCCAGCGTTGCATGTCCGAGGCTTCCCGGAAGGAGCCGATCTTGTCGCGCACGATGCACTTCAAGTAGTGCGCGAAGCGGCAGGTGGCGAAGAGGTAGGGCAGGCGGGCGGCGAGAGCGGCGTTCGAGGTGGCGTCCGCGTCGTCGTACTGGGCCGGCTTCTGCAGGGACTGCGCGCCGATGAAGGCGGCGAAGTCCGAGTTCTTCTTGTAGATGAGCGGCATGAAGCCGTTCTTCGCCAGCTCCGCCTCACGGCGATCGCTGATCGCGATCTCGGTCGGGCACTTCAGGTCCTGGCCGCCGTCGTCCGTCGGGAAGGTGTGCGTGGGCAACCCCTCGACGGCGCCGCCCGACTCGATGCCGCGAATGCGCGAGCACCAGCCGTAGAGCTTGAACGAGCGGTTGATGTTGACGGCCATGGCGTACGCCGAGTTGGCCCAGGTGTACTTCTTGGCGTCCGACGAGGCGGCGTCTTCCTCGAAATTGAACTCCTCGACGGGATTGGTCTTGGCGCCGTAGGGCCGCCGCGCCAGAAAGCGCGGCATGGTGAGGCCGAGATAGCGGGCGTCATCGGATTCCCGCAAGGAACGCCACCCGGCGTACTCGGGCACCGAGAAGATCTTGGTGAGGTCGCGAGGGTTCGCCAGCTCTTGCCACGACTCCATCTGGAAGACGGTGGGGGAGGAGGCGGCTATGAAGGGCGCGTGGGCCGATGCCGCGATCTTCGCCATTTCGCCCAGCAACTCGACGTCCATGGGACCGTGGTCGAAGTAGTAGTCGCCGACCAGACAGGCGAAGGGCTCGCCGCCCAGGGTGCCGAACTCTTCTTCGTAGAGCTTCTTGAAGATGGGGCTCTGATCCCAGGCGGCGCCCTTGTAGCGCTTCAAGGTCTTGTGCAGATCCTTCTTCGAGATGTTCATGACCCGGATCTTGAGCTGGTCGTCGGTTTCGCTATTGCTGACCAGGTAGTGCAGGCCGCGCCAGGCGCTCTCGAGGGTCTGGAACTCGGACGCGTGCATGATCTGGTTGATCTGCTCGCTCATCTTCGCGTCGATCTGGGCGATGATCGCGTTGATGGTCTCCACGACGTCGGTCGAGATGAGCTTGGTGCTCGCCAGGGCCTGCTGGGCCAGGGTGCGCACGGCGTTCTCGATTTCCTTTTTGGCGCCCGCGGTCTGGGGCTTGAACTGCTTGTTGAGCAGCGAGGAGAACTCACTCGCTTCCAGCGTTGCGGAGGCTTTCTGGGATTCTTTTTGTGTCTCAGCCATGGGTCTTCCTCACTGCTACTTGTTGCCTTCGCCGGTGGCGTCGGGGTTGGGTGCCGCGGAGAGCGCTTGCAAGAGTGCCGGATCCTTGAGGAGCTTCGCGATGAGATCCTCCGCGCCGGTTCGTCCGTCCATGTAGGTCACGAGATTCGAAAGCTGGTTGCGCGCCTGCAGGAGCTGGTTCAAGGCGTCGACCTTGCGGGCGACGGCGGCCGGCGAGAAGTCGTCGAGACTCTCGAAGGAGAGGTCGATGCTGATGTTGCCCTCGCCGGTGAGGGTGTTGGGCACCTGGAAGGCCACGCGCGGCTTCATCGCCTTCAGGCGATCGTCGAAATTGTCGACGGAGACGTCGACGAACTTGCGATCCGCGACCGGGGCGAGGGGATCCGACGGGTTGCCCGACAGGTCCGACATGACGCCCATCACGAAGGGCAGTTGGACCTTCTTCTCGGCGCCGTACAGCTCGACGTCGTACTCGATCTGCACGCGGGGTGCTCGGTTTCTCTGGATGAATTTTTGCGAACTGGTTGCCATGATGTCCACCTACCTCTGATGTTGGAGAACGCCTAACTGCTTTCCGATCCGTCTTTGCCTCGCAGGTTCTCGACCTGGGCGAGGCCCTCGGGCGCAAGGTCGCGCACGATATCCATGAAATTCGCGGAAACCAACCGCTTGCTCCGTTGCAGGAGCAGGGGGATGGGGCTCGAGGGCTCGCAGCGCTCGTAGTAGAGGCAAATCTTGTCGAGCACGTGCACGACATCCTCGCGGCTGTTGATCTCGCCAGACATCGACGGGCCTCCCCCCGAGCCCCCGGCGGCCCCTTCGGCCGCGCCTCCGGCTTCGCCGGCGTTCTCGGTCACGACGCCCCGGCGGGCCAGCCGGGCCGCGAGGATTTTGTCCGCCGCGCGCAGGACCTCGGTGAGCTTGGTGAAATTGGGGCCGTTCGAGGCTCCGACCTTCTCGCCGACGAAGGCCTCAACCGCGGCGAGACATTCCAAAGACGAGCGCACGGCGCCGGCGGTGGCCTGCAACTCGGGCAGGGGACATTCGGTGAAAGCGCCGTCGATGGCCGAGGACTTGGGCGGGTCGACGTCGGTCAGGGGAGGCAACTCGCCCGAGGCGATGGCGAGGTCGCGCAAGGAAAAGCGGCCGAAGGAGCGCGACGCGACCACGGGAATCAGGCGAAGGCGGTCGATGAACGTCGCGCCATCGCACAGCCCCATGAGAACGTTCACCCGGAAGGTCGGATCGTTGTCGTCGTCGGGATCCAACCGCGGATAGAAACCATCCCAGAACTTCTCGACTACCCCGCGCACCACCGCCAGACCGTCGGCGAGGCCAGCCAGTCCTTCGGTGTAGAGGCGGGCGCGGGTCAAGCGGATGGCGACGCGCAGGTCCTTGGTTTTGCCGAGCAGGGCGAGGGCGCGATTGCCCACTTCCTTCCAGTCGGGCTCTTGGGCCGGCACGATGGCGTCACCCATCTGTTGCTCCGGCTTGCTTTGCGACAGGCGGTCGAGCTCGAGGAATGTCGGATCGTACTCGAGATCCGCACCACAGGGCGCGTCCGCGGAAACGGGCTCAAACAGCGACGCAATATTCGGGATCGACATCGTCAGGCCGCTTGCATGAAACAGTGTGGCATTTACCTTCGACTCCGGCAGGATGTCAAGCGAATTTCCTCCGGCGTCAGCCTCCGATGCAGCCCGCGGCGAGAAGGGCGCAACCTATCTCACACACGCGATGACGAGATGCGCCAAGCGCTCCCGACACGTCGTTTCCGGCGGGGTGGCGGAAGCTCAACCGCCATCGTCCTTGGGGCCGGGCTCGTCGCCGAGCGCCACGCTGGCGTAGGCGCTGGCGAATTCCTCGCCGAAGATCTCGGCGTGCAGGGCGGCGTCCTCGGCGAGCAAGGCATTGAAGGCTTCGAGGTAGGAATTCCACTTGGACTTGGCCTTGGCGCCGGACCACAAGCTGGCGACCACCTTCATGTCCTGCGTGTTTGGATCGAGCTTGGCGAGTAACGCGCGCACGCTCTGGGAGATGCCCTCCATGAGGGCGACGTCGTGGATGCCCATATCGGCGAAGACGGCGTTGAGGTCGCGCGCGCAGGCGTCGGGATCGGTCGCGGGATCGAGCAAGTATTCAACGATCTCCTGGCTGGTCCGGGCGCGGTGGAGCTTCGTGGTTCCGGTCAGCGGTCGCACGCCGACCTCGGAGCCGAACTGCTCGTAGCCCTTCTTCAGCCCGATGAAGGCATCGCTGAACGCGCCGATGATGCGCAGGCAGCGGAGGAGGCGCCCGGAGGACTGCTCGGGGAGCGGCAGGGCGGTTTCCTGCGGCGGTGAAAGGTGCCCCGGCATGGCCGAGGGGGGCGGGCGCGTCCCGACCGAGACAATACGCGCCGCGGCCGTGGGGCTGGGCGCTGGCGGCGGATCGGGGACCATGGTCGCGGCAATCGCTTCCGTGCCCCGGCCCGTGCCGACCAGGGTTCCGAAGACGGACGGCCGGCGTTCCGGCGCGCTCGCCACGCCCACGTGCGCCGGCGTAACGATGAGCTCGAACATCCAGATGGTCAGCCGCGTGGTCTGCCGGATGGGAGTGGCCGTGTTCTTGGGCAGGCGTTTCCCGTCGAGGCAGGTGCCGTTGGTCGACCCGAGATCGAAGTAGTAGGTGCCGGTTTCGTCGAAGCGGATGATGCCGTGCCAGCCCGAGACGAAGTTCCCTTCGAGCACCACGTTGTTGAGCGGATTCCTGCCGATGCGAACCGGCGATTGATCGAACTCGTATCGCTGTTCCGTGCCTGCGGTGGGATCTCGGAAGATAACCTGAATGACCATGACGGGCCTTGTCGCAGGGTTGCGACTGCTATCGGGTGGTGGTCTTTGCCGGAATTGAACCTGCGGCTTCCACCGTGTGAAGTGTGGCTCCTGTAACTACTACTGAGAGAGAATCATAGCTTAGACCAACAAGCAAGCACCAGACGAGACCCGATCACGCCTTGAAATAGGTGCATTTCCAGGCAACTCGACGGTTGCAGACAGGCAGCTCGCAGCGGGGGACGCGGGGGCGCCACTCGATGCCTGCGGGCGTAGTCGCACGGGGCGGCCGTGCGTGGTGGGCGTTGCAGGGCTTGAACCTGCGGCTTCCACCGTGTGAAGGTGGCACTCTTCCACTGAGTTAAACGCCCGGAAGACCCTTGCAAATAATCGCAAACCGGGCGCCTGTCAATGGCGCAATCGCGTAGGCTGAGGCGGGCTTCGCTCGCCGAAGCCAGAGCGCGGGAGGGCATTGGAACCCTCCCAGGGTT
>JADGRD010000371.1 GCA_017881285.1 Pseudomonadota bacterium
ATTCGAAGTACGTGGCGAAGCCCTCGTTGAGCCAGGCCTCGGGCCATTCGCGGCAGGTGAGGAGATCGCCCCACCACTGGTGCGCCAGCTCGTGCGCCACCAGGTACTCCACGTCCTGGTCGAGGGCGGCGCGCTCATCGAGGATGGCCTCGCCGGTGAGCGTGGTCGCGGTGGTGTTCTCCATGCCGCCGAAAATGAAATCGGAAACGAAGATCTGGCTGTAGCGCGAGAATGGGTAACGCACGCCGATGGTCTTGCTGAAGAAGTCGATGATGGCCGGCGTGGCCCGCAGGCTGCGCTCGATGTCGGCCTCGCGGCCCTGGGGCCCGTAGTAGTACACCTCGACGCCGGTCTCGGCCGCGCGCGTCTTGATCTCGGCGAACCGCCCGCACACCAGGGTCACCAGGTACGGCGAGTGGGGAACCTCCAAGGCGTAGTGCCAGAGCACGCGCCCTTCGCCCAGATCGCGCTGCTCGCGCAGGTCGCCGTTCGACAGCACGAAGAGCCCGGCGGGTGCCGTGCACAGCACCTCGCTGGTCGATTTCACGAGTGGCGCGTCCATGCAGGGGAAGTAGAAACGCGAATCCTCGTCCTGGCCTTGCGTCCAGCATTCGAGCGGCCGGCCAGGATGCGCCTCGTCCGGCCCCACGAAGTAGAGCCCGCGCACCGGCGCGCAGGCGTAGGCCACGGAGAGCACGAGGGTCTCCCCCCGCCGGTAGGTACGTCCGAGCTCGACCCGCAGGCGTTTGCCGTCGTAGTGGGTGTTCTCGGCCGGTTGTTCGTCGATCGTGGCAGCGACGATGGTCATGTCGACGGCATCCAGCTCGACCGCCGCCAGATCGTCCTGGCGGCTGCGCAGGGAGAGCGTCACCCGTCCGCGCAGCTTGCGCGCGCCGAGATCCGGCTCGAGCTCGAGGCGCGTGTGCGCGATGGCGACCGGGCAATCGGGAGCGAAATGGGTGCGGGTGGCGGGCGTGGCGAAAGGTCGTGGCATGGCTTCCGTGACTGGAAGCTACCCCGGAACGCGCAAGCCGGCTAGCGGCTCCGTCGAGGCTGTCGCCCGGCGCTGCGTGCGTCCCGGCTGGGTCGTGGCACCGGGAAGTCGAACCAGGTGCACACGTCGCTTTCCAGTCCCACGCCGTGCATGAAGTTGTAAACCGCGCGCCGCAGGCCCTCGCCGTGGATGCCGGGATCCGGACGGCCAGGTTCGTCGAACGGGATCTCGTTGCGGGCGAAGGCGCCCTCGCGGCCGTCGAGGATACGCAGTCGCAGCTTGCTGCGGTCAAGAAAAGCCGGACTGTGGAGGGTGAGCGCGAAGCGGTGCCAGTAGGCCGAGTGCAGGCAGCCGCGGGCGAACAGGCGGCGCACGAGAGCGAGCGCGTCGATGGTTTCCTGCGTGGTCTGCGTCGGGTATCCGTACATGAGGTAGGCGTGGACCAGGATGCCGGCGCCAGCCAAGGCGCGCATGGCCGCGGCCGCCTGCCCGGTAGTGATGCCCTTGTCCATGAGCCCGAGGAGGCGATCCTGCGCGCACTCGAGGCCGCCAGTCAGGGCCAGGCAGCCGGCGTGCGCCATGAGTCGCGCTAGTTCCTTCGTGAACTGCTTTTCGAAACGGATGTTGGTCCACCATTCGACGTGCAGGCCGCGATCGAGGATGCGTCGCGAGAGGTTGCCGAGGAGGGCGGGCGGCGCGGCCTCGTCCACGAAGTGGAAGCCCGCAAGTCCAGTGTCGGCCATCGCGCGTTCCATCCAGGCCACGACGGTCTCGGCGTCGGCGGGGTCGTAGCGACGGATGGTGTCGAGCGAGGTGTCGCAGAAGGCGCAGCGGTGCCAGTAGCAGCCGTGGGCCAGGGTGAGCTTGAGCCAGGGGCGCTCGGACCATAGGCGGTGCATGGGGTTCGGGCTCTCGGCCATCGCGAGATAGCCGGCCCGGGCGATCGGCGAGAAGTCCGGCGCCGGCCGGTCGCGGTGGCGCAGGACAGGCGCCGTGGGCTCGTCGCGTAGCACCACCTTGCCTCGGTGGCGCACCCGCGTGCGCACGAGCGCGGGCGCACGTTGCCGATCGGTGAGTGTCTCCACGATGCGCATGAGAGGGATCTCGCCATCGTCGTAGGTCACGTAGTCGAAGAAATCGAAAACGCGCGGTTCGGCGAGGTCACGTAGCTCGGTGTTGACGTAGCCGCCGCCGAGCACGGTGGCGACGGCCGGCGCCAGTGCCTTCATCCGCCGGGCAATACGGAACGCGCCGTAGAGCGCGCCGGGGAAGGGCACGGTCAGGCCGACGACGGCGGGTCGGTACGCCTTCCAGGCCGCTTCTGCCAGCTCGTCGATCCAGCGATCCAGGAGGGTTCGCTTCCGGGCCAGGTCGCGGGCCAGCGGTTCGAAGCTCGCGGCGTCCGCGGCCAGGTGCTCGGCATAGCGGGCCAGCTCGAAACGTTCGTCGAGGCCGTCGCGCACGGCGTCGGCGATTTCGTCGAGAAACAGGCTAGCGCGGTGGCGGGCCACCACGTCTTCCGCCTCGCCATCGACGAGCCCGCGCAGGGCCGCGAAGCGCGGACCCTCGGGCAGGCCGCCCGGGGCCGCGAGGCGCGTGGCCGATTCCGGCGAACGGCCTTGCAGAAGAGCGACGGTCTCGGAGATCGCCGCGCGGACGCCGCTGGCGTGGGCCAGCAGGTGGCGCACCGAGGGCGGCCGGCGCCGGCCTGCGTACTTCTTCTGCAGGGCGCGCAGCACGGCGGCCACACCCGCCGGAGAAAACAGGCGCAGCGCGAGCCCGAGCGAGAGATCCTCCTGCGCCACCTCGTGTCCGTTGTGGCGCAGGAATGCCGCAAGCGCGGGCACGGCCGGGTAGGCCGTGTTGAATTGCACCATGGGTGGCGTGACGAGGAGGACGCGCATCTTGTCCGGTACGGGAATGGACCTCGAAGGTTAGTCCGCTCGTCTGGTCCCCGCCAATCAAGTCACTTCTTGCTGTAGCGAGTGCTCCTGATGGACGTCGATCGTACCCGGTTGCGAGAACGCGGACAAGGACGCGCCTATTCTTGCACCTGCCAACCCGGCAAAATCACGCTTGTTTTCCCGTGGGTAGAGGGCTGTAGTTGGCCTACTCTCGATTGTCGGACGATCGGAGGGGTGAGAAAGCATGGTGAAAAGCGGGCGCTTTTGCCCTATGCCTGGCCCTAGCACATGAAGCGGCTCTACGTTCTGTTCGGCCTGGCCTGCGTGGTCCTGGTGATGTACTTCCACCAGGGCGCCAGCTGGAACGCCAACTCGCGCCTGCTTACGGTCTATGGCCTGGTTGAAGACCACACCTTCAAGGCTGACCGCTGGCTTTCCGGAACTGGCGACTACGCGGAAATCAACGGCCACATCTACGGCGAGAAGGCGCCGCTCTCGAGCCTGTTGGTGGTGCCGTTCTACTGGCTCGCGCGGGTGGCTTCGCACAAGCCGCAGACCGCCGCCGATCAGCGGACAGCGATTCACCTCGCGGATTTGGTCGCGTGCGCCGTGCCCTTCGCTATCTTCGCCACCTTGCTCTTGCGACGACTACTGGGTCAGGGTACGCCCGCGGCCAGTGCGGTGTGGTTGACCATGGCGGCAGTCTTCGGCACCTTCCTGGCCCACTATGGTGCCAGCTACTTTGGCTGCATGCTGGCCGCCGCGCTGTTGCTTGGCGGCTACGTGCTGGCGGTCGAGCAGGACAAGCGCTTCGCCTTGGCGGGCTTTCTCGGCGGTTGCGCGGTGCTGACCGAATACCCGCTGGTCTTGGCGCAGCTTCTCATCCTGGGCTATCTGCTGACCGGAACCGACCGTTGGCGAAAGACGCTGCGGTATTGCCTGGGCGCCCTGCCGACGGCCGTGCTCATGGTCGCCCACAACCGGCTGATCACTGGTAGCCTTCTCGATTTTCCCTATCAGCACGTGCCGCCGCGCTGGGAGTACATGCGGACGGCCTACGGGCTGCGCTGGCCGAGCCTCGACAGCACTTGGGAGCTGCTCTTTGGCCAGTACCGGGGTTTGGCCTTCTATGCGCCCGCGCTGCTGCTCCTCGTGCCGCTCATCATCTTGCGCTGGAATGGGCCGCGGCGGCGCCGCAGCTTGCTGCTTTCCCTGCTGGCGGCGCTCTTCATCTTCAATGTCTGCTACACCCAGTGGAACGGCGGGTACTGCATCGGCCCTCGCTTCGCCGCCGCGCTGGTCGCGCTGGCGCTGTACGAAGGCACGGCGGTCCTGGCGGCGGGGGCGGGGTTTCGGCCGTTCTTCGCCGTGCTGTGCCTGTGGGGCTGGCTGGTGACCACGCTCGGCTCGATGACGGGCAGCAGTCCACCCGAGCAAGTGTCCAAGCCCTTCTTCGCCATCTTCTGGCCGAAGTTCGTGCAGAACGAGCTCTCGTCGCACGTGACTCCGGTCGAGCTCGGCCTTCTGCCCGCGAACAAGCTGGCGCTGCTCGTGTGGTGCCTGCTCGCCGCGGCCACCGGCGTCGGCTTTGCTTGGGCCTTTCGCCAGCGACTTCAGACGCCCGGCGAACGTTGACGGACTTGCCAGCGGCAGCCCGCCAGCGCCGCGACCAAAGCGGCTAGCCACCACTCGCCCCAAACCGAACGGTCGTGCTTTCCCGCGAGAGAGCAGCCGCAACCGTCGCCGCTCCTGCCGCCGTTGCCGGCCGGAACCGTGGCTCCACCGTCGCCGACGCCGGGAATCGGCCAGGGGGCGCCGGTTTCGCCCGTCCCGCCATCCCTCGGTCCTACGTCGATGACCTGCGGAACGCTCGGATTCGCGGGATCATATTCCATCGCCCCCAGGTCGAGCGCGGCGCCCTTCTGTCCGGGATCGATGCCGAACTTAGCAAGCAGCGCGAGGCGCGAGGCCGGCAGCGCC
>JADGRD010000372.1 GCA_017881285.1 Pseudomonadota bacterium
CGTTTGCCACCACCCTTACCCAGGGCCCCATCAAGGCCTCGACGGTGGGGGGCAAGCAGTTCGGCCTCCCGTTCATCATGGACCTTTCGATCTGGGTCTATAACAAGGACCTGTTCACCAAGGCAGGCCTGGATCCCGCCAAGCCGCCCACGACTCTCGCTGAGTATCAGGCAGCCGCAGACGCCATCCAGAAGCTCGGTATCAAGGACACCTACGGCACCGAGATGCCCGGCCAGTGCTTTGGCTGCGAGGTCTTCACCTGGTGGCCCAGCATCTGGGCTGACGGCGGGCAGGTCATGAATGCCGACGGCACAGCGGCAACGCTGAACACGGATGAGGCCAAGAAGGTCTACGCGATCCAGCACGCCCTGGTCAAGGACACCGCCCCCGGCGACAAGTCCGAAGCAGGCGCCACGTGGATCGCGGGCTTCGAGTCGGGCAAGGTCGGCATCCAACCGTTCCCCGGCAGCGCACTGAGCGCCATACCCGCCTCAGTCAACTATGGCGTCGCCCCAATTGCCGGCATCAATGCTGGTACGCAGTCGACCTTCATCGGCGGCGATGGCATCGGCATCACCAGCAACCGCAAGCACGCCGACCAGGCTTGGAACTTCCTCGCCTGGACAATGAGCGACTATGCTCAGGTCGAGATCGTCGCTAAGAACCTGGGCATCCCGATTCGCACCGACCTCGCCAACAACAAGTACTCTGCCGCCGACCCACGCGTTGTTGCCGTGAACCAGGTCGCCGCTAAGGGCCAGACGCCGCTCTCCAAGAACTTTGGCGCGGCGTTCAACGACGCCAACGGGCCGTGGGGCGTGCTGACACGCGACGTGCTCTACGGTGGTGGCGCCACGAGCTCCAAGCTCGATGCCGAGAACGCTGCCGTAACGAAGGTACTTGCGGGCAGCTAGTGTTCCTACGGATCCATTTAGGTCGTAATTGATTGGCGTGGGGCGGTCCCGTTGACTCGGGCTCGCCCCACGCTCTCGATCTGAGCATTTCGGAGGATCCTTTCGGCAATGGCCATGGCGTCTTCCAGCGCCCCGGCTTCGCGGTCCGCCGGGCGAGGCAGCAGGTGGTGGGCAACGCAAAAGCGGTCGCGCCAGCTGATGGGCCTGCTGTACGCAACGCCCACAGTCATCTTCGTGGCCGTATTCTTCATCGCCCCTCTCGGCCTTGTCGCCAACATGTCCGCGAGCCACTGGACTCTCCTGGGCGGCAACAAGGGTTTCAACCTGCCGGACAACTACGGGACGATCGCAGACAGTTCGCTGTTCTGGCCGGCGGTTGTCTTCACCTTCGAATACACGATCCTGGCCACCGTGCTCCTGATCGGTATGGGGTTGGGCCTGGCGCTGCTGATCCAGAGCGGGGGCAAATGGAAGGGATTCCTTAGAACAGCCTTTCTCCTGCCGAGCGCGATGGGCCTGGCTTCGGCCTCGCTGCTGTTCTACGGGTTGTACTCGAATCAGATCGGGCCGATGAACCCGATCCTCCAGGCCATGCACCTCACTTCGAGCCCCATCCAGTTCCTGGAGGAGCCCCTGAGCGCCCTGTGGTGGACAACCTTCCTGATTGTCTGGAGGTTCGCCGGGTTCTATATGCTGATCCTGCTGGTGGGCCTGCAGACTATTCCGCGCGATCTGTATGAATCGGCCTCCATCGATGGTGCAAATCGCTGGACGACATTCCGCTTCATCACCATCCCGCTCCTGCGCCGATCTCTAGCTCTGTCGCTGATCTTGTGCATCACCGGATCGATGCTGGCCTTCGACCAGTTCTACATCCTCACGCAGGGCGGACCTGACAACTCGACCGTCACCATAGTCGAGCTGATATATCACTACGCGTTCCAGTCGCAGAACCTTGGGACTGCCGCTGCTCTCTCGGTTGTGCTCCTGGGGATCTTGCTGATAGTGAACGCCATCCAGTTCCTCCGCCTCCGCGGCGCAGAAGATTTCAGGTAGAGCAGCGATGAGATCGACACAAACAGCAGCGATCGGTATGGCAACGATGTCGCCCAGACGATTTCTGCCCTCCGCGCTGAAGAGCACTCCCTATTATGTGCTTTCCGGCGCTCTGGCCATCGTCTTCCTATTCCCGCTGGCGTGGGCGGCTTTCGCCTCGGTGAGCGGCACGCCTGGCTCTACCCAGGTGACTGGTTTTGGCCCTGGCAACTACCAGACTTTGTTCGCCTGGAACAACGGCCTGCCCACGTACTTCTTCAACACCGTAATACTCTCCTGTGCCACGGTGGTGTTTACGCTGGCGGTGTCTTTGCTGGGTGGATACGCCTTTGCGAAGTTCGACTTCCCCTTCAGGAACACCATCTTCATGGCCACGCTGGCGATCCTGATGGTTCCGGTGGCAACGATGCTCATCCCCCTGTTCGTGCTGCTCAAGTTCCTCGGCATACAGGACTCGATTCTGGGGCTGGCCCTTGTGATGGCCATGTTCCAGCTGCCGTTCGCCACGTTCATGATTCGAGTTTCGATGGAGGCTGTGCCGAAGGAGTTGGAGGAGGCCGCTCAGGTCGATGGCGCCGGGACCTTCCAAGTCTTCCGTCGGATCCTTCTGCCAAACGTTCGGCCTGGCATCGTCACCGTCGCTTTGTTCGCCTTCCTGGCGGCATGGAACGACTTCATCACGCCACTGATCCTGATCGGCACCAGCAGCAAAGAGCCCCTGGCATTGGCCATGACCACGATGCGGGAGCAGTCGATTGGAGTGATCGACTACGGCTCGCTGGAAGCCGGCGTTGTAGTGATGGCATTACCTTGTCTGATCCTGTTCTTCGCGTTGCAGGGTCAGTACGTTCGCGGCTTCATGTCGGGAGCCATCAAGGGCTGACCGGACTTCCCCAGGAGGGCGGGCAGAGAGGGACGTCGCGCCTATCGGTTTCGGCTTGGTGAGCTGGACTGCGCCCTGGTCGGAGCCGCGAGCCGGCTACTGGCCCTTGGCCTTGCCCTTGACGAGCGCCGCCTCCAATGCCAGAACCTTGTCGAGCATCTTGTCCAGCGCGGCGTCCTGCACCTTGAGGTGGGCCTGGATCTGCTCGGCCTCTTCCAGGGTGGCGTCCGCGTCCTTGTAGGTCATCTCGGCCCGCTTGTCCGAGGCTTTGCCCAGGATGTTCTGGCCGACCATGATTACCGAGAGCATCACCAGCTGGATGAAGGTTTGGCTGATCCATTGGATGATGGCGAGGAGGCTGCCCTCCTTGATTGCGGATGGCAGGGCGACGAGGGCCAGAAGGGCAAAGGCGTAGGCGCACCACATCGTGCCGACGACGGTCGTGAGTGCAAGCGCGATCTTGCCGTTGAAGCCGACGCTTTCGTCCGTTGTCTTGGGCGGGCCCGTCTTCTTGCGCGCGGCAATGTGCGGGTGCGGGACGTGCTCGAAGGTGATGGCCATGCCGGTTCTCCCCACGAAGTCGTGCTGTTGACCGCCTTGGCGGCGGCCGCTGGCGCCAATCATGCGACGTGTCCCGGCTAACCGCGAGCCCTTCGGAGCGGAAATGCGCGCCTCGCACCCGGCGAGAAGAGGTCGCGGGGCCGTCGGTCTCGATGGCGGGACCCGGTAGCGTCAGTCAGGCCAGGAACTGCTCCAGGTTTCTCTCGTCCGCAGCCGAGAGGTGCCCGTCGCGCGACTTGAGCTCGAGCCGTGGCGACGCCGTCTTGCCCGCCAGCGCCGCCCGCATCTTCGGGAACTGGCTGCCGGTTCGCAGCTGGTACGTGGTGAAAAGCGCGACCGAGGGCCGCAGCGTGGCGGGCATCTCTCGCACGAAGGCGAGCCACGGCTCGTCCGGGTGCTGGCGGATGACGAACAGCCCACTCGTCCAGCAGCCGAGCAGCAGATAGTCGGCGTCGGCCAGCGTTGCCATGTCGCATTCGCCCACGGAGACGACCTGGGTCGCGATGCCCCTGGCGGTAAGGAATGCGCCGATCTCCTCGCCGTAGCGGCGAGTGACGCCCGAGTGGCTGCGGTACACGACGATCGCCTTCTTCACGGTCCTCTCCTGAACGGGATCGAGCCAGCACAGGCTCGCCGGAGGCATACGGAGCGGGCCAGTGCCGTCCGTCACGTTGGAGTCCGGCGCTCGATCGTTCGCAGGGGCGGTTTGCGATCGGTCGAGCGGATGAAGCCCGGCGTACTTGTGGCCGCCTACTATCGGGCCGTCCAGCCCTTCGCGGTGGCTTGCCGAGACGACAGACTCAGACTGAGCTCGCATACGAGGTTCCCATGACCACGCTCCAGCAGGTCGACGATTTCCTCGCCCTCAAGCGAGTCGCCGTGGTTGGCGTCTCGCGCAATCCGAAGGACTTCACCCACGTCATGTGGCAGGAGTTCCGCCAGCGCCGCTACGAGGCCATTCCCGTCAACCCTGCCGTCAAGGAGCTTGACGGGCAGACCTGCTACGCGAAGGTCCAGGAAATCCAGCCCCCGGTCGAGGGCGTTCTCATCATGACCTCCGCCAAGACGACCGACCAGATCGTCCACGACTGCGCCGAGGCGGGTGTCAAGCGCGTCTGGATGTACGGCGGCGCGGCGCCGGGGGCGAAGACCAAGACGGCGATCGCCTTCTGCGAGGAGAACGGGATGGAGGTAGTCGCGGGTCTCTGCCCGTACATGTTCCTGCCGGGCACTCCCGCCTTCCACGGAATGCACCGCGTCTGGAAGAAGCTGACCCGCAGCTACCCGCACTAGGCTTCTCGGGCGGAGCCGCCGCAGGCGGAGCGACGCGGCCCGCCAGGCCGTCGCACTCGCCTCCAAGACGGTGCGGAACATCCGCACCATAGAGGTGGTCCAGTCCACGGCCCGCGTCGAGAACGACGAGATCGTGGAGTACCGGGTCCAGATGAAGCTGAGCTTCGA
>JADGRD010000373.1 GCA_017881285.1 Pseudomonadota bacterium
CATGGTTTTGGCGATCCTTTCTCTGCTGCCGACAGGGTCTTGGGCGGCGCCGCCATCCAAGGCGTGTCCGGCGGTGAAGCCGCGACATCGAGGCCCCGAAGAGACTGCACCACCGCGGGTGGTTTGGGTCGATCCCGACTTGCCGCCGGGACCAGGGCTGGTGCATCGGGTGCTGGCCAGCAAGGCCTTGGGCCATGAGGTCGGCTGTGTCGTTTGGACGCCCGAGGGCTACGACGCAACCAAGCGATACCCCGTGGTCTTCTTCCTCCACGGCGTGACCGGGACCGAGTCGGCGGATGCGGCCGGGTTCTCGTCGCACGTAGCCAGGGGAATCGCGGCTGGCGCCATCCCGCCCGTGCTCGTCGTGTTCCCCAACGGGGGGCTCAGCGGCTATCGCGGCAACGTGGAGGAGATGATCGTCGACGAGCTCGTCCCGCTCATCGACCGAACCTATCCCACGTTGGCCAGGGCGGAATCGCGGGCGGTGGTTGGTTTTTCGATGGGTGGCTCGGGTGCGATTTGGCTGGCGGTGGCGCATCCGGGACTGTTCGCGGCTGCGGTCAGCTGGGCGGGCTCCGATGACTGCGAGCTCGAGAGACTGCTCGCGAAGAACGCACCGGGGCTCGCGAAGCGTGGCTTTGGCATGCTGCTCGTGAATGGCGAAAAGGATAACCCCGATGGGTTTCGGGACCTGCTGGCCACGTGCCGGCGTTTCGGCGTGCGCTGCACGACGACCAGGCTGCCCGGCGTCGCGCACGATTTGGGGGCGTACTACGCGCAGTCATCTCAGCAGGTGATGGCATTCCTGGGCGAGCACTTGAAGCGCTGACTTCAGCACCGGCCCACCGATGTTGAAGTGGGAGTGGCAGACAGACGTCGCAGCCCGTAGCTTGTTCGCGAACGGCATTGCCACGGTGAAGTCCCAGGTCGTCGCCGTGCAGATGCGGAATACGTTTCTCGCGAGTGGATGAGAGTTGCCCGCTTGCTGCGACGTTCACTCGCCTTGCCCAGATCCCTGCGGGTCTCGGCCAAAGCGCGGCCAGGGCTCGCCCATGACGGTCATCCCAGGGGCACCGTTCGAGATGAATCTTGCGGCTCCGCAGATCATCATCCCATCTCGTACTGGAATCGAGCAGGCGCTGGAGATGGGCTGTCACCGGCCCATCGCCTCAACCCGTCGCTGACACGCTCGAGGTACCGGTCGTCGCGCACGACCTCTTGGTAACCCGGGACCGTTCCAACCCAGGTGCCCAGCCGGACGTTCGGCGCATCCGTGAGGTACATCGTCGGAAGGCCCATCAGCGCGGGGCCATCCATGCCCGCGGTGGTGACCCCGAGCTGGCCGACCAGGCCGTGCGCTCGCTTCAGATGCTCGATAAACTGGAGCTGCGCGCGCCGCATGTCGGCGCCCTGGAAGATGGGCTCCTTCCAGAAGAGCGTCATGTCGACCGCGCCAGACGGGACCGACAATTCGCCGTCACGGACGGCGTCGCCAACCAGGACAGGCACGCAATCGGCGGCCCGCGCTCGTCGGGCAAGCTCGACCAGCTCGGGGAACGTCGTGTTGCGCGTGGGATGGTGCCCGCCGTAACGGACCCAGAGGAGAACCTTCCTTCCCGCCGAAACGCCAGCGAGCCTCAGATCGGCCCAATCGATGACCGCCTGTGGGATTGGCGCGTCTCCGAGGAACGCGGCCCGGAGCTTTCGCTGCGCGGAGAGAGGGTCTGCGCGGAAGGCGCTCGCGACGATCTCGGGCAGGTGCTTGTTCGCACGCGGGCGCGAGCGATACGGCACAAGCCTCGAGCTGAGGCCGGCATCTTGAAGGAACCGCTCCGCCTGCGACGTCTGCCGCTTACCGGGCTCGATCTGAATCGCGACGCCGGCGAGAACGGCCGCCGCCGCGAGGTACCAGCCTTCACCGAACGAGAAGCCCGGGTCGGCATGGAACGTGTAGGCGTGGTTTCGCTCGTCAACGATCCGGCGTGCGTCGCGTGCCGCGGCTTCTGCCGACCGAGCTGCCTTCCACGCAGAGTTGCTGTCGAGCTCGGCGGCCATGCGCGCCGCTACGAACGCCGACGCCTCCGCAGCAGCGACGATTGCCTCGACGCGCCGCCAGCCGTCGTCGCAGGCTTCGCACGTCGGGGCGCGCTGGGCGCCCAGCGAGAGTTGGCCCGCTCCGTGACGGGCGTCTCGTGCGCGGGCGGCGTGAGCCTTCACCAACGTGGAACGCGCGCCCGCGCTCAGCCGCGCGTCCCCGCCTACGTTCACGCCATCTTCCTCGGCCGCGGCGAGGACGCGATTCGCGAGATAGATCGCGTGCTCGATCTGACGACGATGGCGATCGCGCCCGCCAGGCAAGTGCAGCGTGGCCGCGGAAGCGAGCTCGTCGGCGAGAATGACCGCGGCCGCGCGCTCTAGGGCGCGCAGGTCAAGAGACTCCACGAGGTCAGGCATCGTCGCCACGGGATCTCTCTACCGTCCTAAAGCCGCGCGGTCGAGCGTGGAATCGACGTGGATCAGGTTGCCCACCACGCGTGGGTGATCAGTTGGTGCGCGGAGGCCAGCATTCATGTGGCCATTGATGCCAGTCCCGCCCTACTCGACTCGCAGGTTGTCGATGATCAGTCCTGGCGCTGGGGAAACAGGTTCCGCGCACAGCCGGTAGATGTCGAAGAGGATCTCGCCACTGGCTCCACTCGGAAGCGCCAATTCCGCCTCCTGCAGGTCACCGTAAACGTTGGTGGTGCCACCAGGTAGATCGCCTGTCCAGGGCTTCGGCAAGGGGCTGGTCTTGAGGTTGATATCGTAGGTGCTAAGCAAGTCGCCGTTGGGGACCGCCACGGTGAACATGTACGCATAGGGATTCGTGATGGAAAATCCGGTCAGCGAGCGGTAGCTCAAGGTGCTGAACTTCACGGTCGTGGCTCCCGCGCCAACCGCCATGCGAACCGTGAAGCGAGCCGAGCACGCGCTCGAATATCCGAACGGCGGGATGGCGATGGCCTTGCTGCCAGCCGGGATCGGCAACGAAGCGCTGTCCGTGGTCTCGACAGACCCATCGATGTACGCATTCAACGGACCTTCGAACCCATCCTGTGCGAACAAGCCAGGGTCGGCCAGGGTCGAGAACGACGGCAGACTGGTCGCCAGGTTCCCCGCCAGATCCACCGGTTGTGGCAAGACGCGCAGGTTGTACATGGTTGCGAACGCCAGCGCCTTGTTCGGCATCGCCAGCGACGTGCCCGGCAGCAAGAACCCAGAAACCCCGAGCGTGTTGTCTGATGTCAGCCCTGTCAACGCCAACGACGTGCCAGTCGCATCCAGCGCGGCTATCGTGCCAGTTGGCAAGACCTCGTTCACCATCACGCCAGCAAATGACAGCGGATGCAGATCTCCTGTTGGAGCAATCGTACATTGCGGCCCGAAACGATCGACGACGCCCGTCATCGTGGCGGTGAACCCCCTAGAGTAGATGGCGTCTCCCTGCACTTGATAGTAGGTTCCCGATGCGGTAGCCGCACAGCCGTCCTTGCCCCGTTGAAACACCAGACTGGAATAGGTCAGGCCAGGATAGCTATAGAGCCCAAGTTGAAATTTGAGCGGCTCCTGCGCGGTCCAATTGCCGTCGCCGTTTTGTGCAAGCGCGACCTGCTTGACGAAGCCATTGGCGCCAGTGGTGGCCGTGTTGGCGCTCCAGTCGATCAGGACCGAGAAGTCGTGCGTTGCGAGCAGCGGTGCACCGGGGGTTCCTGCATCCGTGGGCGCAAAGGTCGCGCTCATCGCATATAGCGCCGCGGTCATGGCGGGCGGCGTGTCAGTGCCCCCATCTGGGAGCACCAGGACCGGGCCGTCAGCGTCACCATCGGGAATTGCGACCACCGGGCCGTCAGGTAGAACGGCAGGCGGGCCGTCCGGACCGGGGTCGAGCTGGCGGGTATCATTCCCACCGTCGGGCCTTACCGACAAGGCCACCTTGCCACACCCAACTTGCCAACAGCAAAGGTGAACGAATGCGAGCAAGGTGACGGCGGACTTGTTCATTCGAGTCGTGCCTTGCACAATACGTGCCGCCGTCCTCCACGCGCAACCCCAGCTGTTGCAAGGAAAGCAGGCCACCGGCAGCTCGCCCGGTCGTGGGCCTTTGGCCAGGCCATGACATCCTCGTCCGAAGCCCGTCGTGGCGACCGGGGCAGAGGCTGCCATCGTGGGCTGAGGGGCCGCTCGATCGAGAGGGTCGACCTCGCCATCCGCTCGCCCACCTGTCCGGCCGGGCCGTCGACAAGAAGCGCGGGGATATCACCGCCGAGCGCAAGAAGCCGCTCACCGAGAACGACAAGGTCGACGGCATCGTCGAGAAGGTCGAGAAGACTGGCGACGATGCCAAGGACGTCAGGCTCACCGTCTTCCTGGGCGACGGCGTCGGCGTGGTCGATCTCGCCGCCGAGCCCCGCTACAACATGGCAGGCAAGCCGCCGCTGTCCGAGCGCTTCCGACCCGGCGACGTGGTGCGCGTGCGGCTGGCGCCCGAGCGCAAGCGCGACAGCGAGGGCAATCCGGGCCTGGCGCTCGAGCTTGGCCCGCAGGCCGCCATGGTCGTGCTCGATCCCGCCCGCCGGGACATCTTGGCCCTGGTCGGCGGTTACGGCTACCGCCTGGGTGGCTTCGACCGCAGCCAGCGCGCCCATCGGCAGCCGGGCTCCGCCTTCAAGCCCTTCATCTATGCCGCCGCCATCGACTCCAAACGCTACACCGCCGCCTCGATGGTCAATGACAGCCCCGAGGTCTTCAAGTTGTGGAAGCCACAGAACCACGAGAAGAACAAGTTCCGCGGACCGGTGCGCTTGCGGGTGGCCCTGGCGGACTCCATCAAT
>JADGRD010000374.1 GCA_017881285.1 Pseudomonadota bacterium
GGCACCGTCTACCCGGTCAACCAGAAGCGCCCCAGCATCCTCGGCGTCCGCGCCTACCCGAACCTCGCGGCGCTACCCGAGGTCCCGGATGCAAGCGGCGACAGATACGCGGGCCACCCCGATGCGGACTGCCACAACGCGCCGATGTGGACGGGGCGCGGCTCGCCTATTGTCCTCCGTGTAGAACCAGCCGGGCGCCGAAACGGTCGCGTTTCACAAGAGGCCGGAGCAGGCCGCTCAAGCCCCCGGATGTCGGTTCTCTGTCGCCGCGGTCCACGACCTCTGGCCGGCCCTCCATGTGCCTGGCCCCCGGCTGCTGTCTTCAGCACGTATTCCTCGTGCGCCCTATTCACGGGGTCGTGGCAAGCGCAGCGGCGCGGTGGCGCCGACACCACACACAGGGGGAGTCATGAAACATCGCACGTCAATCTGGGCAGTGGCGTTGATCGCCTTGCTCGCCATATCCATCGCGGCCGGGGCGGCCGCGTGTGGCAGCTCGGGCGGCAGTTCCGGCGGCAGCTCAGCCAAGGAGATCAAGATCGGTACGCTGTACCCGGTCAGCGGCGACCTCGCCAAGCTCGGCGACCAGTGCATCAGCGGCGTCAAGATGGCGGTGGACGAGATCAACGCGGCCGGCGGCATCAAGTCCATGGGCGGCGCCAAGCTCGTGCTCGACGAAGCGGACAGCCAGGGCAAGCCGGACGTCGGCATCAGCGAGATCACGCGCCTCTGCCAGCAGGACAACGTCACCGCGATCCTGGGCACCTATCAGTCGAGCGTGGCCTTGCCGGCGACGCAGACCGCGGAGCGTTTCCAGACGCCGATGCTGATCACCACGGCCGTCGCCGACGCCATCACCCAGAAGGGCTACAAGTACATCTTCCGCATCTGCGACCTGGCGTCGTGGTACGCCAGGGACCAAATCAACTTCTGCAAGCAGATGCCCAGCCTGGGCGGCCCCACCATCAAGACCGTGGCCCTGCTGCACGAGGACACCGACTTCGGCCAGTCCACCTCGGCCGGCCAGATCAAGTACGCCGCGGAGGCAGGCATCAAGGTCGTCGCCAACGTCGCCTACGCGGCTTCATCCGCCGACCTCACCACGCAGGTCAGCAAGGTCAAGGCCGCCAACCCGGACATCGTCCTCACCACCACCTACCTCAACGACTCGATCCTCATCGCCAAGGAAGCCAAGACGCTCGGCATGAAGCAGCTCTTCTTCGACGCCGCCGGTGGCACCGTGGATCCGCAGTTCATCAAGACCCTCGGTCCTGACGCCGAGAACTGGCTCACCGAGATCGAGTTCTCGACCGACGCGAACCAGCTGAGCATCGAACTCAACGACGCCTACAAGGCCAAGTACGGCGACAACATGACCGGCAACGGCATGGACGGCTACCAGGGCGTGTACGTGCTCGCCAAGGCGCTCGAGAACGCCGGCACGACGGACAAGGCCAAGTTGCGCGACGCCATGGCCAACGTCAAGCTGGTCGCCGGCACCGACCGGGTCGTCATCCCGACCAAGGAGATCACCTTCTCCGCCGACGGTGAGATCACCGACGCTCCGCTGTACGTCGTCCAGATCCAGAAGGGCGCGTTCCAGACGCTCTTCCCGCTGCCCGCGCCCGGCAAGCTGATCGTGCCCTGACGACTCAGGATCGCCGAGGGCAGGAGAGGCACTGACTCCTCTGCCCTCGCACAGAGACCGCGACCCCGGCGACCGTCTCTCGCAGCCGGGGTCGCGGCCCACTCCGAGCCGGCGCCCTTTCCGGTAATCTCGCCCGAACTTGGAGCTACTAGATGAATCTAAACTTCTCAGGCCCGGTGCTCAGCCAAGCTGTGATCAGCGGCGTCATGCTCGGCGGCCTGTTCGCCCTGATCTCGATTGGACTGACGCTCATCTGGGGCGTCATGAAGATCATCAACTTCGCGCAAGGCGAGTTCCTGATGGTGGCGCTCTACCTTGCCTTCTTCCTGGTCTCCTGGGGCCACATCGACCCCTACATCACCATCCTCGTCACCGTCCCCTTCATGTTCTTCTTCGGGATCGGGATCTTCCGCGCCACCATCAGCCCGATCCTCAAAGACCCCGTCATGAACCAGATCATGCTCACCCTGGGGGTCTCGCTGATCCTGCAGAACCTCGCGCTGATGTTGTTCAGCGCCAACGTGCAGTCGGTCAACACGCGCTACTCGAGCTGGAACATCCATATAGGGTCGGTCGTGATCAGCGGACCGCAGCTGATCGCGTTCATCGGCGCAATCCTCTGCACCCTCGCGCTGTGGTACTTCCTGAAGACCACCGACCCGGGCCGCGCCATCCGCGCATCGGCTCAGAATCCCTCGGCCGCGACGCTCATGGGCATCGACGTGCCGCGCACGTATCTGCTGGCCTTCGGGCTCGGCTCGGCCACGCTCGGCCTCGCCGGCTCGCTGATGATCCCCTTCTACTACGCGTCACCGACCGTCGGCGTCTTCCTGGGCCTGATCATGTTCATCGTGGTCGTGCTCGGCGGCATGGGCAACCTCATGGGCTGCTTCGTCGGCGGCCTCATCATCGGCCTCGCCGAGACGGTGGGCGCCGCGGTCCTGCCCGGGTCGCTGGCGCGCGTGTTCACCTTCGCGATCTTCATCCTCTTCCTGCTGTTCCGCCCACAGGGCGTCCTGACGAAGAGGCAGACATGAACCTCAAAGCCCCCTACATCCGCATCGTGGTCATCGGCGCACTGATCTGCCTGCTGCCCCTCTTCCTCAGCTCCTTCTACATGCACATCGCCGTTCTGGTGCTGATCTGGGCGTTCCTCGCCTGCGCCTGGAACATCATCGGCGGCTACGCCGGGCAGCACTCGCTCGGCAACGGCCTCTACATGGGCATCGGAGCCTACGCGGTGGCCTTCCTCCTCGACCGCTTCAACATGACGCCGTGGCTGGGGCTGGTCGTGGCGATCGCCCTCTCGGCGGGGGCGGCGGCGTTCATCGGCTGGATCGTGTTCCGCTACGCGCTCAAGGGCGCCTATTTCGCCCTGGTCACGATCGCCCTCACCGAGGCCGCCGTCTACGTTGTCAGCAACATCCCCGCGCTCGGCGGCGCGGGGGGCATGCAGATGGAGTACCACGGCAACAGCCTCTACTACATGCAGTTCGCCGGCCAGAACGGCTACTTCTTCATGGGCGTGCTCCTGGTCGTCTTCATCCTGCTGCTCACGCAGTGGTACAGGCGCAAGCGCTTCTTCTACCAGCTCATCGCCGTCCGTGAGAACGAAGACGCCGCCGAGGCGCTCGGCGTCGACACGGTAAAGGCCAAGATCAAGGCCAACGTGATGAGCGGCGTGCTCTGCGCCGTGGGCGGCGTGTTCTACGCCCAGTACTTCCTGTACGTCGGGCCGCGCAGCGTGTTCGGCGAGGTGGTCTCGGTGCAGATCCTCATCTACGCCATCGTCGGCGGACTGGGCACCACATGGGGCCCGGTGGTGGGAGCAGTGCTGCTCGTGCCTCTCTCGGAGATCACACGGGCGCAGCTTGGCAACTCCTACCCGGGATCGCAGCTGCTGCTCTACGGCGGGGTCATGGTCCTGACCATGCTGTTCATGCCGTTCGGCATCATGGGCCTGGCCGAGAGGTTGCACCAGCGCTGGCAGCACCGCAGCACCACGCAAGTGGTCGACAGCCAAGGTGGTGAGGCGTCGTGACCGCCCTACTCGAAGTCCACGGGCTCACGCGCCGCTTCGGTGGTCTGGTCGCGGTCAACGATCTCACCTTCGAGGTCAACGAAGGTGAGATGATCGGCCTCATCGGCCCGAACGGCTCCGGCAAGACGACGACGTTCAGCATGCTGTCGGGCGCCCTGAAGCCCTCGGCCGGTACGATAGCGTTCAATGGTGAGCGCATCGAGGGAATCAAGGCCAACAGGGTCTGCCGCAAGGGCTTGGCCCGCACGTTCCAGGTGGTGCAGCCGTTCCCGGACATCACCGCGACCGAGAACGTGATGATCGGCGCCTTCGTCAATGTCGGCGGAGCCCGTCAGGCCGAGGCCACGGCGCGCGAGATGCTCGAGCGGGTCGGTCTGACTCCGAAGGCCGACACCCTGGCCAAAGAGCTTACCCTGCTCCAGCTCAAGCGCCTGGAGATCGCCAAGGCCCTGGCCACCGAACCGAAGCTGCTTCTCCTCGACGAAGTGGCGGCCGGGCTGACGTCGACCGAGGTCGACGTGATGCTCCGCCTCGTTCGCCAGCTCAACTCTGAGGGCATCACCTTCATCATCGTCGAGCACGTCATGCGCTTCGTGATGAACCTGTCGCACCGGTGCATCGTGATTGACTTCGGATCGCAGATCGCCGAAGGCACTCCCGAGGAGGTCCTCAACAACCCGGCCGTCCACGCGGCCTATCTTGGTGAGGAGGCCTCCCTTGCTTAGCATCAAGAACATCGTCGTCACGTACGGGATGTTCCGCGCCCTCGACGATGTCTCGATCGAGGTCGGAGAGGGCCAGATCGTGGGCATCGTCGGCGCGAACGGCGCCGGCAAGTCGACCATGATCAACACCATTTCCGGGATGGCCAAGGCTACCTCAGGCGGGCTCTGGTTCGAGGACTTGGACCTGACCAAGATGAGCGCTCACGCGATCGTGCGCGCCGGCGTCGTGCAGGTGCCCGAGGGGCGCCGGCTCTTCCCGGACATGACGGTCTACGAGAACCTGCTCGTGGGATCGTCGCACAAGAGGGCGAAAGCCGAACGCAGCGAGAACTTCGACAAGGTGTTCACCCTGTTCCCGCGCCTCAAGGAGCGCGAGAGCCAGGTGGCCCGCACGCTTTCCGGCGGCGAGCAGCAGATGATCGCCGTCGCCCGGGCGCTCATGTCGAGCCCGCGCA